>JAPOVT010000027.1 GCA_026708015.1 bacterium | reverse complement strand
CGTCTCGGTGAAACAGCTCACCGCGGCCTTGGAGGCGGCGTAAACCGAGGCGGTAGGCACCGGGGCGAATCCTCCATCGCCCGAGGAGGTATTGATGATCTGGCCGGGTTCGCCGCCAGCCAGCATCCGGGGCACGAACTCGGTGGTGCAGATGGCCACGCCGAAAACGTTCACGCTGAAGCACCACCGCCAGTCGTTGGGCTCCTGCTCCCAGGGCTTTCCGCCTCCGCCGGAGGTAACGCCGGCGTTGTTGAAGAGCAGATTGCAGCGCCCGTGGGCCTCGTAGACGTAATTGGCCAAGGCGGCCACCGAGCCTTCGTCGGCCACATCGGTGGGCCAGCCCGACACCGGGCCCAGATCGGACAGCTCGGCCACGGTGGCCTGTGTGGTGTCGGCTTCGATGTCGGCGATCACCACGGTGGCGCCTCGCTGCAACAGGGCAGTAACGATGCCCTTGCCGATGCCGCCCGCCCCGCCGGTTACCACCGCCACCATGCCGTTGACGTCGAGACGCTCAGATGGGGTGTCGCTGCTCATGGTGCCTCCTGTATATGGCCGACCCGAAGTGGTCTAGCAGCTATTCGACAGCCTGACTAACGCTCAATCCGCGTTGAGGGATTCCCGGGCGATTTGGGCGGGATCGGGAGGCGCAGCGCTGGGCGTGGTGATGTCGATATGGGAAATGGCCCCGGTCCATGGGAAGGGGGTCTGGTAGTCGTCATTGACCGGGAAGCCGGTGTCGTGGCCGATGACCAGCCCGGTGCCGCCGTTCTGCCAGGAGTTGGGGAACGTCCGGTCGAGTTCCAGCCGGGCGGTGATCTCGCCGTCCACCAGCAGCTCGACGATGCTTGAGTCTAGAGACAACGGCTGGTACCGGCACCCCAGGGTGGCGGCGTCGGAGGCGACCGGTGGGGTGGCCAGGCGGAACTGGTCGCCCGACAGGCAAAGGCCCAGCACCAGGGAGCCGTCCAATCCGTACAGGGCCAAGCCGCTGGTCCAATCGCCCATCGCCCACACGATGCCCTCGGCCCCGCTGGCGCCCACCGACACTGAGGCGTCGATGGCGAACCCCCGCACCAGCACGGGCATCACTTCGTCGGCTACTCGGCCGGCGCCCGGTCGGTACCGGGCTTGGGCGGGGGGCGGATAGGCGGGCGGATAGATGGCCGGCATCCGCCCGGCGTAGCCGTCGTCGAGGGGCAGCACCCCGAAACGCTCGGCCGCTTCCCACCACGCGGCTTCAAGCTCGGCCAGCTTCTCGGGGTGGTCGGCGGCCAGGTCGCGGGCCTCGGAGAAGTCATCGTCGAGCCGGAAGAGGGCCCAAGTGTCGTCGTCGAACGAGCGGCTGCCCTCCATCATCGCCACCTCATCGCCGTGGGCCTGGGCCACATGGTCGGTGGTGGCCTTCCAGCCGTCCAGGTACATGGCCCGCGACCCCTGGACCTCGAAGTACTGCTCAGTTCGGGGTGAGGGGGCATCGGCGTCGTCGAAGGTTGCGGACAGGCTGGCCCCGTGGATCGGCGTCTGGGCCACCCCGTCCACCGACTCGGGAGCGTCCACCCCGCACAGCTCCAGCACGGTGGGGGCCAAATCGATGGCGTGGCAGAACTGGGTGCGCACCTCCCCCTGAGCGGCAATGCCGGCCGGCCAGTGCACCACCAGCGGGGTACGGGTGCCGCCCAGCCAGGCGTAGCGCTTCCACAGCCGGAACGGGGTATTGCCGGCCCAGGCCCAGCCCCAGGCGTAGTGGTTGTAGGTTCGGGGACCGCCCAACTCGTCGAGCCACTCCAGGTTGGCGGCCACCGACTCGGGCAGCCCCTTGGTGAACCGGTGCTCGTTGACCGAGCCCACATGGCCGCCCTCGGCGCTGGCCCCGTTGTCGGAGCACAGGATCACCACGGTGTTGTCCAGCTCGCCGATGGCCTCCAAGTGATCTATCACCCGGCCAATCTGGGCGTCGGTGTGGGTGACGAACCCGGCGTACACCTCGTGCATGCGGGCGAACAGCCGTCGTGCGTCGGCGTCGAGCTCGTCCCAGGGCTGCACCCACGAGGGTCGCTCGGTCAAGGTGGTGCCTTCCGGTGCGATCCCTGAGGCCAGTTGGCGCTCGAAGGCTCGCTCCCGCCACCGGTCCCACCCGTCGTCGAACATTCCCCGGTAGGGCTCCACCCACTCAGGAGTCACATGGTGGGGGGCGTGGGTGGCCACCTCGGCGTAGTAGCAGAAGAACGGCTTGTCGGGAGCGGCGTGCTTCTGGTCGGTGATGTGGGCGATCGCCTGGTCGGCCAGATCAGCGCTGAGATGGTAGCCGTCGTCGAAGTGGGTCGGCGGACTGATGTAGTGCTGGTCGCGCACCAGGTTGGGGGCATAGCAGTTGGCCCCGCCGTGGAGCACGCCGTAGTAGCGCTCGAAGCCCACCCCGGTGGGCCACAGGGTGAACGGGCCGGCTGCGCTGCGCTCGCCCCGGGGGGCGAGGTGCCACTTGCCGATGGCCATGGTGCCCCATCCGGCGTCGCGCAGAATGCGGGGCAGCATGGCCGCTGACGGAGGGATGCGGGCGGTGTACCCGGGGAACCCCATGGTCATGTCGGACAGAAAGCCCATGCCCACCGCGTGGTGGTTTCGACCGGTCAACAGAGCGGCTCGGGTGGGCGAGCACAGGGCCGTCACGTGGAAGCGGTTGTACGACAGACCGCCGGTGGCCAGCCGGTCGATGTTGGGAGTGGCGATGTCGGCGCCGAAGCAGCCGAGCTGGGCGAATCCGGTGTCGTCCAGCAATATGACCAGCACATTGGGCGCGCCCTTTTGCGCTCGAGGCAGCTGCGGAGAACGGGGGGTGGATTCGGCCACGGTGAGCCCGATGTCGGCTGCGGTCGCTGGCTCGGCCATATCGTCTTCTAGCGGCGCGACCGGTAGTCGGCCCCGGGGATGGTGGCGAATTGGAAGGGCTCGGGCTGTCGGCCCTTGAACAGGGCGAAGCACTCGCCGGTGAGGCCCGAATCGAGAATCGCCATGGCCGCCTCGGCCACCTGCTCAGCGTCCATGATGATCATGCCCGCGGCTTCTAGCTGTTCTCGGTTGCCGCCCAGGAATCCGGTGCCCACCGTGGCCGGGCAGACGGCGTTGAGACTGATACCCCGCTCGGCCAGATTGGGAGCGGCGCTGCGGACCAACGCGGCAATGGCGTGTTTCGACATGGAATAGCCCAAGTCCACCGGCAGCGGGCTGAACGAGGCCATCGAGCCGGTAACCATCACATGGCCGCCCCCGGCTCTCTCTAGCAGCGGAGTCGCAGCCCGCAGGCCGAACACCACACCGTGCTGGTTGATCCCGATGATGCGGTGATAGTCCTCGTCGCTTATCTCGGAAATGTCGGACAACCCCATCATGATCCCCGCGTTGAGGTGGGCCACATGCAGGTGGCCGGGATCGTCGGCCACCTCTGCGGCCACCGCAGTCCAAGCCGAGGAATCAGCCACATCCAGGTGGCGATATTGTCCGCCGATCTCGTCGGCCACCTGCTGGCCGGCGTCGTCGACTACGTCGGTACAGATCACGTGGGCGCCGGCCTCGGCGTAACGGCGAGCACAGGCCGCGCCGATTCCCGAGGCTGCTCCGGTCACCAGGGCGGTCTTTCTCGACAGGTCCACGGTCAGCTCGCTGACTCTTCGGCGCCTCGGGCGAAGGCGTCTTCGGTGTTCAAGTCGTACAGGCCGTTGATGAACTGGAGCGGGGGCCTGGTGGTGTATTCCTCTGCCGCCCGGCTGGGCATGATGTTCTCCTGGTGGCGCAGATCCCACATGCTCTCGCACCGCCCGGAATAGTCGTCGGGCTGCTCTAGCATCCAGATGATGCCGTCGGCGGGCACCGAAGTGGGCTCCCAGTCGGTGAGGTCGATGTCGCCCATGTTGGCCAGGGTGCCCTCGGAGGCCACCGGGATGTCGATGCGGAAGCAGTTGACCGCGATGCGGTCGGGGTGGAGCTGGCGGGCCAGATCGGTGGTCATCCGCTCGAGGGCCAGCTTCGACATGCCATACGACATGAGTCCGGGAACCGGGCGCAGCGCGGCCTGCGACGACAAGCTGAGGATGCGTCCCCGCCCCGCGGCCCGCAGGTGGGGAAGGGCAGCCCTCACTGTGAGTAGCGGGGCCCGCAGGTTGATGTCCATGATGAGGTCGTAGCGCTTGAGGGGAATGTCCACCTCGCCCACGAAGGTGACCGCGGCGTTGTTCACCACCACGTCGAGTCGGCCCCAGGCCTCCACCGGGGCGGCCACCATGGCCTCGATGTCGTCAGCCGCGGTCAGGTCGGTGGGAACGGCCAGTGCCTCGCCCCCGGCGTCGATCACCGCCTCGACGGTCTCATCGATGGTGCCGGGAAGCGGCTTGGGCGACGCCTTGGTGGACCGGGCCGCGCACGCCACCTTGGCCCCTTTGGCTGCGGCAGCCAGGGCGATGGCCGCGCCCACCCCTCGGCTGGCCCCGGTGACCAGCACCGCCTTTCCGGCCAGGTCGTATGGCTCAGACATCAGCGCCCCATGGCATGCGTCGCTACCCTAACGAACAACCAGTTATCGGCCGGAATGGATCCTGGGTGGGTGAGCATCGACATCTGAGGGTGGCACCGGTGGGCGGATGCATCGGGGCGGAGATCGGCGGGGTCGACCTGAGCGACGACCTGTTCGACGACGCGGTGGCCGAGATTCGCCAGGCATGGCTGGACCACTTGGTGGTGTTCTTCCGAGACCAGCACCTGACCCTCGACCAGTTCTCGTCCTTCGCCCGCCGCATCGGCACCCCCGGCCGCTATCCGTTCGTGCCCGGCCTGCCCGATCATCCCGAGGTCATCGAGGTCAAGAAGCTGCCCCACGAGACCGTCAATTTCGGCGGCATCTGGCACACTGACACCGCCTACCTGGAGCGGCCGCCGATGGCCTCGATGCTCTTGGCCCGCGAGGTGCCCACCGCCGGCGGCGACACCGAGTTCGCCAACATGTACGCCGCCTACGATGCCCTGTCCGACGGCCTGAAGGAGTTCCTGCGGGGTCTGCGAGCCGTTAACAGCTCGGCGATGGCCGACGTGTCCAAGACCCGGGAAGACCGCATTGCCGACGCCAACGAGGCCGGTCACACCTCAGCGGAGAGCTATGAGGCAGTCCATCCAGTGGTCCGCACCCACCCCGAGACCGGTCGGCTAGCCCTCTACGTCAACGTGGCCCACACCGCCCGATTCGAGGGCATGACCGAGGAAGAGAGCCAGCCCCTGCTGCGGTTTCTCTTCGCCCACCAGTCAAAGGCCGAGTTCACCTGCCGATTCCGCTGGCAGCCGGGCTCGCTGGCACTGTGGGACAACCGCTGCGCCATGCACAACCCCATCAACGACTATCACGGCCAACTCCGGCTCATGCACCGCATCACCTTCGAGGGCGACGAGCCCCGCTAGACGTTGAGGGTCTGGGTTTTGAGGTGTTGGGCGGCGGGGGTGTGCTGGGCTTGGAGGCGTTGTATGTATCGGACGGTGACGGCGTGGCTCTTCCAGCGGCCTGCGAGCATGATGCCGGCGATGTCGGTGCCGTCGGCGGCGAGGTCTTGGGCCATCCCGATTCGGGTGGAGTGGGTGGTGATGCCGGTGGGGTTGATGCCGGCGGCTAGGGCTGCGGCTTTGTAGCGCCGTCGGGCGGTGCTGGGCGAGAAGTCGAATACGCGGTCGTCGGGGGCGGCGTCTTTTGGTCTGAGGCGGGCGAGGGCCTGCGCGGCGGGCTCGGATATGGGAACGGCTGCGCCTTTGGCGTGCTGGTCGGTTTTGGAGCGGCGGATCGAGATGGTGGCCAGCCCTGCGTGTGCGGAGAGTTGTACATCTGCCCAGGTGAGGGCGAGGAGTTCGCTACAACGCAGCAGGGCGTTGTGGGCCAACACGAGCATCGCGATGTCGATGTCGGCGCGTTTTCGGGCTTGCTCTGGGGTTTCGAGGCGCCCGCCGGGCTGGCTGCGCCTGGGCGCGGGGGCGGCGCCGATGATCTGCTTGATGTGGTGTGAGCGCAGCGGGTCGGCTTGGCGTTCGGTGATGCCCTCGTCGGCGGCTATTCGGACGAGTCCGGCCAACGCCAGCCGTGCCCGGGGGTGGCGGGCCGGGTTGGGGCCGCGCCGGCTGCTGAGGTGGTGGGCGACGGAGGCGAGGTAGGTGCGCAGCGTGGCGGGCTTCTTCCCCTCCATGAACAGGGAGGCGAGCCAGCGCCGGATGTGCTCGACGGTGGCCTTGGAGCTAGCCAGGCCGTTGGCAGCGGTCCAGCGGGCCCAGCTGTTCCAACCCGTCTGATAGGTCTTGCGGGTGTTGGCAGACAGCGCCGAAGCGTCGGCTCGGGCTAGCAGCCCCTCAACACAGCAGGCAACCCCATCAGCTCTGATGTGCACGGGGCTATGCGGGCACACGGATTTGGGGGGGGGGGGGGGGTCATCGACGCATTCCTAGCCGTCAACCAGGGCATTCAACGAGCCGGAAAAAGCAAAAAACCGTGAAAACCAGAAGCGGCCCACGCGGCAAATAAATGCCTTTATCTGTCTAGTACGGCCCAGCCCGGCCTGCCAACTGTTCCCTGAACCGAGATGGCACGGGCCTGGCATCGGACAGGCGAAAGCACTGTTGACCAGGCATTACAGCTGTTGGGCAAGATGTCCGCGCCGGTCCGACAACGAGGCTTTCCGCCTGCTGCACGGCGCCGGTTGGCATAGAGAGCGCAGCCGCCGCGCCTCCCGCGCCCGAGAGCGGTCCGACATACGACCCGCTCTTCCCAGCTAGGCGAATCCCCAGTATGGGCTGGGTTTCCGCGCCCGCAGGGCGCGTGGCCCCGCCGTTTTCGCTGGGGCCTGTATGCGGCGGATAAAGGCATTTATCCGCCGCATACAC
>JAPOVT010000026.1:935-6138 GCA_026708015.1 bacterium | reverse complement strand
CTTTCACTGCGCGAGGTCGACGTGGCCGTTGTCGCCACCGCCGACCTGGAAGCCTCCGTGCTCGCAATGAGGAACCTCAAGCAGCTCGACGTCCAGGTGATCTACGCGAAAGCCTCGTCCGACCGCCACCAGCGCATCCTGCGCCTGCTCGGCGCGCAACGAGTGATCCGCCCCGAACGCGACGGCGCCGAGCGCTTCGCACATATCATCCAGGTCGCTTCGGCCAGCGACTTCCTGCCGCTAACGCCCAACTACGGAATCGGTGTGTTTCCAATTCCGGCCACCTGGGTCGGCCAGACAATCGAGTGGGCCATGCAACGCACCGGCGACCGACGTCTGATCGCCGTCGTGCGCGAGGACGAAGTGATGATCAACCCGGTCACGAGCGAATCGATCTACGCAGGAGACCGGTTCGTCTTCTCCGCGCTGGATCAGCAACTAGGCGAGCCGCTCGACGGTCGTCGCTGATTCGCGATAACACCGCCGCAGCCACACGACAAAGGGGCCGATGCGTTCGCATCGGCCCCTTTCGATGGGAGTGGTAGCGGGAGTGGGATTCGAACCCACGACCTCCGGGTTATGAGCCCGACGAGCTACCGCTGCTCTATCCCGCAACGCGGGAGCTAGTGAAGAGATGCGTACGCGTGTTGTCTGACGCTGCTTCGAGCTGCCTGTCGCCGGCGCAGTTGCTGCGCATTAGCTTTGCGCTGCAGTTGCTGCGCGTAAGGTTTCCGCTGCAGTTGCTGCGCGTGGCGTAGGGCAGGTCAAGCCATTCGGCCATTAGTACGACTCAGCTGCACCCGTTACCGGGCTTCCACCTGTCGCCTATCAAACGGGTCGTCTTCCCGTGGCCTTATCCGCTCAATGGCGGAGGGAGCGCTCATCTTGAGGTTGGTTTCGCGCTTAGATGCTTTCAGCGCTTCTCCTGTCCGGACATGGCTACCCAGCGGTGGAGGTCGGCCCTCCAACTGGCACACCAGCGGTCCGTCCACCCCGGTCCTCTCGTACTAGGGGCAGTTCCCCGCAACGCTCCAACGCCCACAGAGGATAGAGACCGAACTGTCTCACGACGTTCTGAACCCAGCTCGCGTGCCGCTTTAATGGGCGAACAGCCCAACCCTTGGGACCTACTCCAGCCCCAGGATGCGACGAGCCGACATCGAGGTGCCAAACAGCGCCGTCTATGTGGACTATTGGGCGCTATTAGCCTGTTATCCCCGGGGTAGCTTATATCCGATAGCTATGGCCCTTCCATGCGGAACCATAGGGTCGCTAAGCCCGACTTTCGTCTCTGCTCGACTTGTGAGTCTCGCAGTCAAGCCCTCTTATGCCTTTGCACTCTGCGGCTGATTTCCATCCAGCCTGAGAGGACCTTTGGGCGCCTCCGTTACCTTTTGGGAGGCGACCGCCCCAGTCAAACTACCCACCTGAGAATGTCCACGCGCCGGATTACGGACGCGAGTTAGGTTTTAAACTGCACCAGGGTGGTATCTCAAGGTTGGCTCCACCGAGACTAACGTCCCGGATTCACAGCCTCCCACCTATCCTGCACAGATACAGCTCGAAACCAATCCCAAGCTGTAGTAAAGCTCCACGGGGTCTTTTTGTCCCATCGCGGGAAACCTGCATCTTCACAGGTACTTCAATTTCGCCGGATCCCCTACCGAGACAGTGCTCATCTCGTTGCTCCATTCGTGCGGGTCGGAACTTACCCGACGAGGAATTTCGCTACCTTAGGACCGTTAGAGTTACGGCCGCCGTTCACCAGGGCTTCGGTTCAAGGCTTTGACACCCTTCCCCTTAACCTTCTGGCACTGGGCAGGAGTCAGCCCCTATACATCGGCTTACGCCTTAGCAGAGACCTGTGTTTTTGTTAAACAGTCGGACGAGCCTGTTAACTGCGACCCCCTCAAGCTCGCGGCCGCGCGGGCCGGTCACTTTACCGGGGCACCCCTTATCCCGAAGTTACGGGGTTAACTTGCCGAGTTCCTTAGTAGAGGTTATTCCGATCACCTTTGGGCATTTACCCTCGTCTACCAGTGTCGGTTTGCGGTACGGGCACCAAACTTCTCGCTACGAGGCTTTTCTTGCCGGCACGGATCAATCGAGTCGGCCGCGGTTTCCCTTGACCTTCCCATCGCATCTCGGATCTAGCGCCACGGATTTGCCTATGGTGCCACCCTACGTGCTTGGACGCGTGTAGCCAAAGAACGCGCTCGACCTACCGCGCCGGGTCCCCCCTTCGCTGATGGCAAAGAATGGTGGTACAGGAATATAAACCTGTTGTCCATCGCCTACGCCTTTCGGCCTCGGCTTAGGCCCGACTAACCCTGAGCGGATTAACCTTCCTCAGGAAACCTTAGACTTCCGGTGTGCACGTTTCTCACGCGCATTACGCTACTCATACCGGCATTCTCACTTCCGTCCGCTCCAGCCGTGCTCACGCTCGACCTTCACTGCAAACGGAACGCTCCCCTACCGTCCATCAATGGCGAACCATCGACGGCTCCCGCGGCTTCGGCACTCGACTTGAGCCCCGTTACATTTTCCGCGCAAGATCACTTGACCAGTGAGCTGTTACGCACTCTTTCAATGATGGCTGCTTCTAAGCCAACATCCTGGTTGTCTGAGCAATCTCACAACGTTTCCCACTTAGCCGAGATTTTGGGGCCTTAGCCGGCGGTCTGGATTGTTTTCCTTTTGACTACGAAGATTAGCCCCCGCAGTCTAACTGCCCGGCAAATCTACCGGCATTCGGAGTTTGATAGGGTTTGGTAAGCGATATGCCCCCTAGCCCAGTCAGTGCTCTACCTCCGGCAGACTTAGCCGAACGCTAGCCCTAAAGCTATTTCGGGGAGAACCAGCTATATCCAGGTTCGTTTAGCATTTCACCCCTAACCACAGCTCATCACCCAATTTTGCGACATTGGTGTGTTCGAGCCTCCACGGAGTGTTACTTCCGCTTCGCTCTGGCCATGGTTAGCTCACCTGGTTTCGGGTCTAATCAGTACGACTGGACGCCCTATTAAGACTCGCTTTCGCTCCGGCTCCGGACCTTAGGCCCTTAACCTCGCCGCACAAATTAACTCGCCGGTTCATTCTACGAAAGGCACGCCATCACACATTCCGGTTGTTCTGGGCTTGCGCCCGGAGGCCGTCCGGTCCGTCAGGCGGTCGAAACCGCCTTTGGGACGTTCTTGCCACCGGCCGGTCGCCCTAACCGGCATAGTGCTCTGACTGCTTGTAGGCACATGGTTTCAGGTTCTATTTCACTCCCCTCCCGGGGTACTTTTCACCTTTCCCTCACGGTACTGGTTCACTATCGGTCGCCAAGAGTATTTAGCCTTGGGAGATGGTCCTCCCAGCTTCCCACAGGGTTTCTCGTGTCCCGTGGTACTCAGGAATTCCAGCAGAAGATCGCTGCGCTTTCGCCTACCGGGCTCTCACCGTCTACGGCGGGGCATTCCAGCCGCCTTCGGCTAACGCGCGATTTTGTAACTTCTTCGGTCCGTTCCAGCGGACCAGCCGGCTCCTGCAACCCCGCGACCACAACGGCTGGAACCTATTACGTGTTCGCGGTTTGGGCTCATCCCGTTTCGCTCGCCACTACTCAGGGAATCGCGATTGCTTTCAATTCTTCGGGGTACTTAGATGATTCAGTTCCCCCACTTGCCTTTGCAGAGCTACTACAGCCCTTAGGGCCTTCATTCTGCAATGACGGGACATGACTCCCGCCGGATTTCTCCATTCGGGTATCTGCGGGTCGAAGCCTGCTCGCGGCTCACCGCAGCTTTTCGCAGCCTACCACGCCCTTCTTCGGCTCTTGGCGCCAAGGCATCCACCACGTGCCCTTGATAACTTGGTTTCCTTCAGATCGGCAAAACTGAAGTCCTACGCTATTCGCTTGTTAAGGTTCGAATCGCTCACTCTAATCGCGCGCCGGGCACCGCAATACGGCGTACCGGAGTTGTTGAAAAGTGTGGCGAGAGTGCTCTGATTCTACGTGCCGCGCCGTTTTACTGTCAACGCTCCGTTCTCCCCGAGGCCATGTTGAATCTCTTTCCCATGTGCCCAGGTTCACGGCTGATCTGGAGCAGGTAGACGGCACTCGCTAGAGCAGACGGTCAAGATGCTATGTGTCAGTCGGCGGGCTTGATTCCTCTCAGTAGGCTAACCGGCCATGAGAAGAAGATGCAGTCGCCTTCGTCAATGATTTCGAAGGCGTCCCGAAAATCGGCGGGCGGCGACTCGAACGTTCGCCGCAGCTCGGCTACGGAGCTCGCGGGAGTAGCGGCTCGTTCGACCCAGTTGTGGAACTCCAGGACTATGCGCGACTGCTCCGTCCAATCCACCTCGAATCCGCACCTTTCCAGCAACGCCTTCCACTCGGAGTGGCTCAGGTTTCTGACGTGTGATGGATCGCGCATTTTCTCAATCTCGTTCATGCGCCGCGCGACATCGGGCGCTTCGGGCGCGGCGGTGTCGCAGATAACCAGACTCCCGCCGCGGCGGCCTACCCGCCGCATTTCCGAGAGCGCGATTTCGACTTCAGGGCAATGGTGCATCGCAAAGCGGCTGACGATGAGGTCGATCGATTCATTGCCCAACGGCATTATCTGGAGGTCCCCGACGGTTGGGTGAAATCTAGTTATCGAGCGTTCCGCAGCTCGTCGAGACGCCGCGCGTCCCATCTCCAGCGACAGATCGAGTCCAACGGCAACCCGCACCGACTTGGCCAGCGCGTGGGCTACAAATCCGGGGCCGGACCCGGCGTCTAGCACAAGGTCGGTGGGGCGCGGCTCGGCTACTCGCGCGATCAGTCCCAGTGTGTCTCCCTGAAAGGTCGAAACGCTTTCGGCATACGCGCGCGACCGTTCGTCGAAATGCTTAGCAACGCTTCTGGCGTGGTTAATCGGCATCTTAAATGAGGGACTTGGGTAAGATCATCGTTCTGCGCTCTCGGTTGCGGGACATGGTCATTTGCATCATCGCTTTCACCATCAATCTTTGCCGCTGCGCGCTTGAACTGACAAACTTTGCACATGCGACTTGAGAACAAGGTAATCGCCATTCCCGGATGCGGGGGAGGCATGGGCACGGCGGCGGCCCGGCTCTTTGCAAGCGAGGGCGCGCGCCTCGTGCTGGTCGCGCGGCGGGAGCCGCCGCTGCAAGCAATAGCAGAGCTGGCTCGATCCGACGGCGG
>JAPOVT010000026.1:0-925 GCA_026708015.1 bacterium | reverse complement strand
ACTTCGGATACCGCGACCGAGGCGGGCTGCGCGGCCATGGTGGAGGCTGCGGTTCGCGAGTTCGGCCGACTCGACGTCGTCTATTGCAACATGGGCGACTTCGCTTATGGCGAAATGGAGATCCACGAGACATCTCCCGAAGCATGGGACTATCTGATTAGTCTCAATCTGCGTGCGCATTTTCTCTCCGCCAGAGCGGCCATTCCTCAAATGTTGCGACAGGACCCGCCGGGCGGCGTTCTGATTCACGTTGCCGCTTCAGCTGACGTGCTGCGCGACGCAAATCCAGGCTACTCCGCCGCCAAGGCCGGGTTGATCGAGTTCGTTCGGCGCGCGGCCAGGCAGTATCGCGATCGCAACATCCGCGTGCACTGCGTTTGCCCGGGCGCGATCGGGGGCGATCCTCCCCCCACAGGCCCTATTGAACCGCTTCCGCCTGAGCTGGATCGCGACGCCAAGAGTCTCGATGTCGCCTATGCGGGCCTGTACCTTGCCTCGGACGAAAGCTCCTGGACAACGGGGCTGGTCGTTCCAATAGAAGGCGGCCGCCGGCTTTAGCGAGCCGTCTCATCAGCACCGCTTGCCGCCGCGCGGCTACACTTTGCAGACTGCCGCCGGGCAAACCATAAACGGCAGCGACCGGGCGGGTGCGCGGCTCGCCGGATTTGGCGCGCAACTAGGAGGTATCGATGCGGAGAAACAGGTTTCGGGAGTTGCTTGACGCCGGTGAACCCAGCTTGGGAACTCACCTGATGTCGTCCTTGCCGGCGGTGTTCGAAATCGTGGGTCATTGTGGATTCGACTATGTCGAGTTCGAGGCCGAATACTCCCCGTTAACGCTCTACGATCTCGAGAACAAGGGCCGTGCGGTGGACCTGTTCGATCACAAGAGCAGTGTCGTGAAGATCGATCAGCAGACTCGTAC
>JAPOVT010000025.1 GCA_026708015.1 bacterium | reverse complement strand
ATGACCGGGCCCACCGCCATCGTCTTGGTCGCTGGGATCGCGCTGATGTCCCTCATCTGGTGGCCAAATTCTGGGAGCTGCCCCACCACACTGTTGCTGGGAAGCGTGGTGTTGTCCCCTCGTCGCTCCCTTCGAGTCGAGACGGTTGCAGCAATTGCGACGATTGGACTCGGCTTTGTCCTCGGACTGCTGTTCGTCGGGGCGGCCACCGGGCTGGCAGCCATGGTCCTGACCACCATCGGGGTTTGGGCGGTAGCTGTGCAGACCCGCTCGCGCCGCTGCCTGCGGGAGTCCGACGAACTGGCCCAGTTGACCAACGGCTTGGCCAACCAGGCCTTGGTGGCCCCCACGGTGGTGGAGGCCGTGCGCCAGGTCGCGCCGCTGATCCCCGGCCAGGTCGGCTCGGCTGCCCGGCGTATGGCCGCCGAATGCGAGACCGGAGGACTGGTGGAAGCCGCCAACCGCTTTGCCACCGCCATCCGACGCCCAGTTGCCGAAATGCTGGCCACGGTGCTGACCGAGGCGTTCCGGGGTGGATCCCAGTGGGTCGGCTTGGCCGGGGTCCTCGCCGAGGAGGCCAACGAGGCGGCTGACACGGCGCGGCACTTCCACCGGCATGTGGCCGCACTCATGCCCCAGATCGCCGTCACAGTGGTGATGGCCGTCGCCATGTTGGCCATCACCGGCTTCGCCGCCAAGGACGTGGGCCGGTGGCTGACCTCTCCGCAGGGACAGCAGCTTCTCCTTCTCTTGGCCGTGCTCGCCGCGGCCTTGTGTGCCCGAGTGCTGGCCCCGGCCTGGAGACTGAGCCGATGATCCTGCTGGTTGGCTTGTCTGGAGTGACCGCTGTGGCCGTTCTGCTCCTTGCCCCGCCCAAGACCGGCAGCCGGGCTGCGGTCCAGGCGGCGGCAATGGGGTGGCCGCCCAATCAGATATCGACGATGGGCTGGGCTGTGGCCGTTGCCGGGTCGGCAGCGGGTGTACTGGTCGGGCTGGCAACATACGGTTGGACCGAGGGCTTGGCCATGGCCGTAGTGACCGGAACCTGGCTGCCCCGGCTGGTGCCGGCCGCCGTTCGGGCCTTTGCCGCCGCGGCCTACCGCAGTGAGCGGGACCAGAAGATGCTCGAGTGGTTGCGCAAGCTGCGGCTCCTGACGTCGGCGGGCCAACCCATCAACGCCGCCGCCGTAAACGCCGCTCTGACCATCTCCGGCCGGGCATTCACCGTGGCCCAGGGGGCCATCGGGGCTGCCCTGGACGCCGGCCGCGACCCGCTGCCCGCGGTGTCCTCGGCCATTGCCGGTTCTCCCGCCGAGCCCCTGCTGGCTTCGGTGGTGGCTGCCGAGCGGGCCGGCGCGGCCTCCTCAGACCTGTTGGACAAGTCCTTGTCCCGATCTGTTCGGACCCTGGAGTCCGAGCGGCGCCTGGCAATCGACCAGCTCAGCCGGGCCATCGGAACCACGGTCACCCTGGTGGCCGCCATCGCTGGTCTCGTAGTCATGGCCGCTGTGATCTTCGTGCTCTGAAGGCCACCGGTCGTCTCAACCTCAGGAGAAACCCGTCATGCAATCAGCCATTGTCCAGATGATCTTGATCGTCGTCGGCATCGCCGCTGCCGCCATCGTATCGATCATTGTCTACGCCCAACTCAGTTCGAGTGCCCCCGAAGAGGGGGACAACATCGACTATGCCCGGATAACCACCAAAGAGCTGTGTGTTGCCGTTGGCGGCACTTGGGCAGATGGACCTCCAAAGACCTGCACTGGATAAAGAGCCTGATGACCTCCTCCCTTGTAGTCCTGCGCACGTCGGTGCTGTTGATGCTGCTATTGGCCACCATCACCGGGCTGTACGTGCGCCATGTCACCCGGCTGTCGGTCGACGCCGCCGTCCAGTCGGCGGCCAGCTCCGCGGCCCAGGCTGCTACCGCCGCCGGATGGCAGTGCCAAACCACTCCCCCACCCGAAGCGGTCACCGCCGCGGCCCGAGCAGCCTGGGGCCAGATAGACCACCTCGCCGTACAGCCGGTGGCCGTGGAGGTGTTGGCCGACGCCTGCAACCTGATTGCCACGGTAACCGCCGCGCCGTTGGATACCCGGGTGCGCTTGCTGCACACCACCGCTACCGCTTGTCGCGCCGCGGTCCGCACAGCCGTGCTGAGCGTGCCCGGCTCGTGTTGAGGTCAACCCCATGAGCGACGCCATCGCCTTCTTACTGATCCTCCCTTCCTTGGTGCTGGGAATGGTGGTGCTGGATGCCGCCGGGACCTTGGGGACAGCCAGATATCGGACCTCGACCTTTGCCGAGGCCGCGGCCCAGCACGCCGCAGATGCCCTGGCCTCCTCTCCCGGGGGGACCGAGCCATCTGCCCGGAGCCGATGGGGTGAGATGGTGGCCACAGTTGAACAGTCTGGCCTGGCCGCAACCGCAGGCGTATGCGATCAGGCCGACGCCGCGTTCGATGTCAGCTTGATCTCCCAGCCACGCCCGGCCCGCAAGTCTGGCGCCTCCCCAACGGTGGCCACCGTGGTCAGCTGTCCGGTGCCTTTGGGGGGATTACTCGCCACCAACCGGGTCGTGGCCACCAGCGTTGAATCGGTGCGGTAGAGCGATGTACACCCCGATTGTGCTGTTGTCGCTGGGGCTGGCTGTGGCGGTGGCCACCGGATCGCTGGCCGACCATGGCGACCTGATAACCAGCCGGAATCTGGCCGCCATGAGGGCTGAACGGGCCGCAGACGCCTTTATCGACGGGTGCGGTGGTCAGGGATGCAGTGCCAGCGCGGTCAACAAGACCCGCCTCAACGGCACCAGGTTGTCAGGGTGCATCCAGCAAGTTGAAGGCAACCCAGTCCTGAGAGTCGAGGGGCGCGTCCCCTGGCATCCCCGAGTGTTCACCGGACTATCACCAGCCTCCGCGGTGACCGCGGTTGAACTGGGAGGCTTCGGTCGCTCAGCAACAACGGTGTTGGCGCCGTGCTGACCCTGTCCGAAACACCACACGGCCGGCGACCGCTAGCAGTTCTGAATGCATACGCTCATGCGGTAGCGTGACCGCCGGTGTCTCGAAGGATAGATATTGAGCTGACCAGCCAGCGGCCCGATGGCTCTTGGACCTGGCGGGCCGCAGGCGCCCGTGAGCCCAAGGGCGAGCTGGCCGGCGATCTCATCGCCTTCTCCGCCACCGTGGGTGACGAGCTGACTGTCGAGGCTGAGTTCCACATGGACGGCATCGAGATCATCGAGGCATTTGAGTCCAAGAAGAAGCGGCCCATGCCCGAGACTCTCGAGATTCTGGGCTCTGGCCGGGATCAGCCCCTGGTAACCACCCAACTAGTGTCCAGCCGCAAGGGCCGGGACCGTGACCGCCCACGGGGCGACCGCCGCGGTCGTCAGGATCGGCACAGCCGAGGCGACCGAAAGGAGCGCTATCCCCAAGAGTCTCGCAGCCAGGACGATCGCCCCAAGGCCAAGCGGCTGCGCCCCGGCCGAACTCACCGCCAAGCGCTTATCGAAGGCCTGCCCGAAGATCAACAGCCGGTGGCGGAGCGAATGGTGCGCGAGGGCGTCAGCTCGGTAGAGCAGTCTCTGCGCGACCAGCGCAAGAAGGCCCGCGATGCCGCCAAAGCCAAGAAGGAAGCGGACGAAAAGGTCGCCGCCGAAACCGCAGAAGAAACCGTAGACACTGAAGCATCAGCCCAAGAAGCCGCCGAAACCGCAGAAGAAACCGCAGACACTGAAGCAGCTGCCCCGACCATAGAGGAACCCGCGGAGGCGAAGTCGCCGGCCGAATCCCCGAAACCAGAGCCCGCCGACGACTTCTTGAGCGTTGCCGGCAAGCTGCTGTCCCGCATGCGCGCCGCTGAATGGCGTGATCGCGCCGACGCCGCGCTGGCCGGTATCCACGACATCGACCTGCGCGACCTTCGTTCGGTGGTAGTAGCCGCCGAGGCCGGAGCGGCCGACGAGGAAGCCAAGGCGATGGCTGAGGACCTTCGCACCAAGCTCACCGAGCGGGTCGACCGAGAGCACGCCGAATGGCTGGCTGAGGTGGCCGCCACGCTGGCCGACGGCCGCATGGTCCGAGCCTTACGGCTCAGCTCACGACCCCCTAAGGCCGGGGTACCCCTCCCCCAGGACATGGTCACTCGTCTGACTGAGGCAGCCAGCGCCGCTCTGACCAGCGATACGCCGACAAAGCGCTGGACCACTGTCCTCGGCGCGGTGGCATTCTCACCAGTACGCCGAACTGTGCAGCCCCAGGGCATCCCGGAAAAGCCCGACAAGGAGTTGGTTGACGAGGTAACCAAGCTCTCCGAGCGGGTTCCCCACATTGCGGCCTTGTTTGGGGTGGAGCCCACTCCGCCACCCAAGCGCGGCCGTCGGGGCGCGGGGAAGCAGGCCGCTACCTAGGGATCACCTGGTGGTCGGTCAGAAACTGGTGCAGGCCATCAACCAAGTCCCACTGTCCAAGCTCTTCGAACGATACCCAAGCGGCGTTCGATGCGTCGGTTCCGGCCACGGGTATCGCGTCGGGGTCAACCGCCACCCAGAAGTCCACCACCACATAGTGACGGCGCCGTCCGATCAGTTCGATCCAGCCCACGGCATCTCCCGCTTCCCCGTCCAAGCCCGTTTCCTCTCTCAACTCCCTTTGGACAGCATCAGCCAGGGTTTCTCCCCGCTGCACCCGACCTCCGGGTACTGACCACAGCCCCTCACCCGGCGGGGTGCCTCGACGAATGAGCAAAATGGCGCCGTCGCGCACCGCCACTGCGCCAACGCACAGCTCCGGCCCGTTCATTCCTCTTGGTCTTGTTCGAGGCGGGTGTGGACGATCAGCGCGTGAGCAGTCATCTTGAACGTCTCGAAAAAGTTCTTGGCCTCGCGGTGACCTGGCAGCACAAAGGCGTCCATCGCCGTCAACTGCTCCTCTCGGGCCCATTGAGCCAGGGCATTGAACAGCGACTCCCCCACGCCCACCGACCGGGCCTCGGGGGTGACGAACAACTCCTCAATCCGGGCAATGGGCGACCCGTCTTGGCGGACTATCCGACGAGCCCAGCTGTACCCCACCACAGCATCCTCCCAGACGCCGGCCAGCACGATGGCCCCGGGGTCGGCCATCAGCTCCTTCAGGTAGTCTTCCAGCGGCTCAGGAGCGGCTTCGGCGGCCATCCAGCGCGCCCCCCCTCGGTAGTCTCGAGCCTCGCGACGGGCTTCCCGGGCCAAGTCGGCAATCGTGCCAATGTCTCCGCGGCGGGCTGGCCGGGCTGTGCCCTGCTTTGGCCGCTCCCCCACCGCTCAGCCCGACTTCGGCTCAGCCGTGTTGTCGCTCGACTCTGACGGCGTCGAAGCGTGGCCTAAGGCCATGCGACCAAGCAGGCGCGCCGCCTCCACTTGCCGCCGACCCCGCTCCGCCAACTCCGAGGGCGGCGCGCCTGCCGAGAGGAACAGCCCCACAGGGGCATAGAGGACGGTATCCAGCAGCCGGTCCAGCGCCTCCCGAGAGGACTCAGCGCTGTCGGTAGAACTCACAGCCGGACCAGCGATGGGCAAGGCTCCTCCCCCGATGGGCAGCGGGGATTGTCGCGAGGCCCGAACTGGCTCGAGCTGACGATCAGAAAACACCCTTCGCAGGTCCACTCGTTATCACGTTTGGGTGCCACCTGACCTGAGGCCTCCGGGGACGGTTCAGGCGTCTCCTCGTCCTCGTCCTCATCGTCTCCGGCCGCCAATCGATCCTTCAGGATTGTGTCGAGGTCGGCCTCCACATTGTCGGGATCAATGTCCTCGCCATCGCCGTCATCGTCATCGGACATGGTTGCATTCCGAACCGGACCGTTCTTGCTGTCCTCTTCCTCTTCCTCGATTTCCTCGTCAAGGTCGTCGTCAAGGTCCTCGTCGAGGTCGTCGTCGATCTCGCCGTCTTCGATGACGGCATCGAATCCCTCGTCGAGGTCGTCGCCAACTTCGTCGCCGAGGTCGTCGATGTCTCCATCCTCGAACTCTTCGTCCGGAATCTCGTCGTGTTCGTCAGGGTCTGTCATGCTCCCCTGCTACCTCCTCAGGCATACCGATCAGCGCGGATCATAGACACCATTACCCCGGCCATGTGTGGTCTTCCTGGAAGAAACATTTTCTCATCCGAATGGAGCTCTCGGGCTCACGCCTGTTCTCGTACTTGACGCCGCTCCTCGGCGCGGCGCTCAGCATCAAGACGGCCCAGCGGAGGTTCTTCGCTGAGATCCACAAATCTCATCATTTCAGCCACCGCGGCATGGCCGGCCTCGTCGCGAATCAGACGCCACATCTCTTGTCCGATCCCTCGGTACACCGAATGGCCTTGCGGAGTGGTGCGCAATTCGATCAGGTGCATCGCCGCCCGAGCGTTGATGCTCATCGCGAAGCGCACCTTGTAGGCAAAGCTCACTGCATAGGAAGCCTGCTCGGGGAAGTCTCGATTCAGTATGTCGTACAGAGCGGCCGACCGCTCCATAACCTCGTCGAAAACCGGGGCATACCCCGAAGCTTCCACCGATTCGGGACGAGTGAACCCGTGTCGAGGACTGAGCTTCTGCCATTCCAGGGTCAGCATGCGGTGCCGTTGCAGATCCCGGAAGGCGCCGTAGTCTGCCAGAACGTCGAACCGGTAGAAGGGCCGTTCCAAGGCCCGTCCCGGCTTGTGACGCCGGTTGCTCCGGTCACCCACGTAGGCGCGCACCACCGAAAGGCGGTCTTCCACTCCCATCGCCTCGACCTCTCGCTCCAGCTGTTCCTCGGGCAGGTGGGTATAGGGATACAGCATGGAGGCCACCATCTTCTCTTCTGCATCCGGGTCGTAATCCACCAAGCGAACGATCGGGGCATTGTCAGCAACCATGTCGGCCGGCAGCAGAAAGGCGACCACGCTCTCCATCGACTCCTGAACGTCGCCCATATAGCTGGTCCATACCACTCCTCGATCCTCCAGATCCACCCGCTTCAGGAAGGATGGAATTACCTTGCGCAGCTCGGTCAGCATTAGATCGGCATAGGCCTGAACCTCGGGGAGGTCATGAGCCCGCATCCGCAGCAGCAACAGCTCATATGACTGACCGGTGCCGTAAATGCCCACGTTGGATACCGTCGCCGCGGGCAGCACCCCCCGAACCGAATCCAATGCCTTGGCCCGAACCGCCTGGCGATAGGCGAAATCGGAGGAATCTGGATCCCTTGGGGTGTGCTGGCGGAAGAACTCGGTTAGAGCGGGCAGAAGTTCGCCATAGGCCTCGAACATCCGATCCATGTCGCCCACGTAGCGGCCCGACAGAGGTGACTCTCCGACCTCGGGATCGCGGTAGTACCGATATCGGCCTCCGATGCGAGCCAGGTAATCGATGTATCGGGTGGACTGCTCCAAGTACGACATCAGCCGACCCCACTCGAGCACCTTGGTCAAGATGTTGGAGGCTTGCTCGCAGGCCAGATGGACACCGCCCAACTGGGCCACCGAGTCATCCCCGTACTCGAAAAAGACCCGGTCATATAGCTCCTCGGCCCGTCGAAGTCCCACCGTGGCATCAATGCTCACGTCACCGCTGATGTCCAATTCGCCGACGAATTCGTCCAAGAACAGCCGCCGGAGCGATTTCGCTGAACGGCTGTAGCGCGCGAACAGCGCTCCTTTGACCACCTCCGGCAGGTTCACCAAGGCGAACACCGGCTGGTCCAGATTGGTGAAGTACCGGCGGAGGATGTCCTCTTCCTCAGCGGTGAACTGTTCGGCGACGTACTGGCTCATCTCAAGAGGGCTGTTGCTGATTGGAGTTCAGCGGCGGAGAGAACATCTCAGGCCCGGGCATGGGCCAACTCTTCGGCCGCCCTACCAAGGACGTCGGGATTCAGCCACAGATCTGCGACCGTCATGGCCATGATCTTCGCCCCGTCGAGCACCGCTTGATCACCGCTCGGCGATTTCGCATAGTGGGCAAACTCCGGGGTGTGGATGGCCACATCATCGGGGGCCACCTTGATCATGGGATGGATCGAGGGTACGGCGTAGCTGACGTTTCCCATGTCGGTGCTGCCCACCACCGAGTATGAGGATTGCGGCTCGCTCACCACCCGTCCCTCTGCCGCGGCATTCCGGGCGTAGAGCTCCAGCATGGTTTCGCTGTTGATCATGTCGGCGTAGATGGGCGCTTTGCACTGGCACTCGATATCTACCCCAGCGGCGGTGGCACCGGCCTCGAGACAGGCCACCACCCTCTCTCGCAGCTCAGCCAGGCTGTCGAGTTTTGGCGATCTGACGTACCACTCCGCGGCCGCATCGTGGGGAACGATGTTCGGCTTGTCACCTGCTCGGGTGAAAATGCCGTGGATGCGCTCGTCGGGGCGTATGTGCTGACGGAGCGCGGCCACATTCATGTACCCCAACACCGCGCCGTCGAGGGCGTTTCGTCCCTTGTGGGGCGAGGCAGACGCATGGGCCGACTGGCCGGTGTAGGTCACCTCCAATTGCTCCACCGCAATGGCGCTCATAAGAGTGAGCTCATGGTTGGCGGGATGAACCATCATGGCCGCGCTGATGCCATCAAAAGCGCCCCGCTCAAGCAGGTAGCACTTGCCTCCGCCGCCCTCCTCCGCGGGAGTGCCGACAATGCTGACGCGTCCCCCAAGCTTTTCGGCCATGGTTGCCGCGGCCAGCCCGGCCCCCAAGCCAGCGGCGGCGATGACGTTGTGGCCGCAGGCGTGCCCGATCTCGGGCAGAGCATCGTATTCGCATATCACCGCAATATGGGGCCCGTCTCGGCCAGCCCTTGCCACGAAAGCCGTATCCAGGTCGTAGGCCGATCGCTCCACATCAAGGCCTTCTTCTTCCAAGACGGTACACAACAAGTCGTGGGCGGCATGCTCTTCAAAGCAGAGTTCAGGAGTCTCGTGGATCTGGTGGGAGACGCTGAGCAGACGGGCTGCTCGAGCATCCACCTCCGAGGCCATCTGCTGCTTGGCCACATCGGGTGTCACGGGCCGAATGCTAGTTGCCTTCCTGTCTTCCATTGCGTATCTGCCAACGCGGTGATCAGACCACCACGGTGAGCGCGGCCGGCTCCACCCGGATAGACAAATTGGAGGCCCGCTGGACCGGCTCCCCGTCCAACTCCACCATCAGCGGCCCCTGGAACTCGACTTGGAACGCGCCCGCGCGATGGCAGCGAATTTGGGGGTGGGGCAAGTGGTCCCCAGTGCCGACCCTTCGCAGGGCCCGCAGCCGATCTCCGGTCGACAAATGCCCGTGGGAGATGTCCAGCAACCCATCGCCGGGGTGGGCTTTGGGACCCAGATTCCAGGTCCCTCGCCAAGCCGCATTCATGGCCACGAGAGCCTCACCAACCCACCCCTTCCTCCGGGCAACAAGATGGGCGCAGAACCAGAATAGGCGACCGTCCAGCAATACGGCCCCCAGATCCACATCGAACCGCCACGCCTCCGGTGAGCGAATTGCCTCGGCATCGCCCCGACCTCCGAGCGTACGACACAAATCTCCTCCCAGCAGCCCGAGTTCGGGCAGCGGGCGATTGGTCCGGCGGGCCCCCTCTATCAGCCTTCGGGCTTCGGCATCGTTGTCAACTACCATGCCGTTGAGTCCCAACCCGCCGGTTTCGCCCCAGTCCTCCCCTCGACGGATTGGCATGTCGCTCAGTCTTCGCTGGGGGAACCAGCCGGTGTTGCCTCAAGGGCATTGGCGTCGGCCTCGTCGGTTGTCTCGCGGCGATCGCGGCGGTCGCGCAGCCAGCCAACGACGATTGCCGCCTCGTAGAACAAGTACATGGGCACCGACAGCACCATCAGGGTGAACGGGTCTCCGCTGGGGGTTATCACCGCCACGAGGGCCACAATGCCGACAATGGCGAAACGCCGCCACCGAATGAGCTGCCGGTAGTGGATAATCCCCGCGAACTGCAAGAACACCAGCAGTATGGGGAACTCGAAGCCAATACCGAACGCGGCCATCATCTTGATCACAAAGGACAGATATTTGGCCGGCGAAAAGCCGGTAACCAGGTCTTCGCCTCCGATGGTGGCCAGAAATTTAAGCGCTCGGGGGATGCTCCAATAGGCCAGGCCAGCACCAAGAGCGAACAGAAGGGCGCCGATCACGGTGAATGCCGCCGCGTGGCGACGCTCACGAGGGTACAGACCGGGCTGTACAAACCTCCACACTTGCCAGAGAATGATCGGAATGGCCAGGGTCAGCCCGCCGTAGCCCGCGACGGTCAGCCGAACGGAGAACGGCTCCAGCGGATCAAGCACCAAGAGCTCGCATCCTCCGAAGAGGTTTTGTCGGGCAGCCTCCTCAACCACGGCCTGTTCGGGAACAATGTCGCAGTAGGGCTGGACCATCAGGTCCAGGATCTGGGGATAGAGCACCCAGCAGGCCACGGCCCCGGCCGCCACCGCCAAAATGCACTTGATGAGTCGCGACCGCAGCTCAACAAGATGCCCCATCAAGGGCATGGTCTCGTCAGCCGAGCGGGCGCGGTCCATCCCCGTGTCGTTCACGGGCTGCTTTGCGGTTGGTCGAAGGACTGTGTTGCTCCCGGACCTTCCTTCTCACCGTCGGTAGTCGCTCTTGGCTCGCTTTCTTTGCCGCTGGCCAGCTTGTCCTCTTCGACGGCAATTCGGCCTCGACGGCGGGCTTCCTCCTCAATGGGCTCGTCGAGGGCATTTTGCAGTTCTTGCTGGAACCCGGTGGAGATCTTGCGCACCTGTCGGATTACATAGCCGATCTGACGGGCCGCTCCGGGCAGCTTTTCAGGCCCCAAGACCACAAGGGCCACCACCACGATCACCGCGATCTCAGCCCATCCGAGGTTGCCCACCCCCAGAGGCTACCGCTCTACTTGCTTTCTGAGGTTGTCCGAGCCCAAGGCAGCAGCCAATGATGAAGGCGTGCCTCCCCGGATATCTCCGCTTCGAATTCCGCCTCTGGGATTCGCCCATCGGGGCGCTCGAGCCCACGAGCGGGAGAACACCCTGGCTGCCTTCTCGCTTGCGTTGGAGATGGGAGCTGCCGGTCTGGAGAGCGATGTCTGGGTGACCGCAGACGGCCAGGCGGTGCTCGACCATGATGGCCTGGTTCGCTCATCCCGATGGCGTCGAAAGCGTCCTGTCTCTGATTGCCGCCGCGACGAACTGCCCGACCACATCCCGGCCCTGGTCGAGCTCTACAGCGAGTGCGGCGCCAACTTCGAGTTATCGCTCGACTTGAAGGATGCCGGGGCAGCGTCGGCGGTGGTCGAAAGTGTGGACGCGGTCGCCGCCGACACCGGCGAGGCACTCCGAGAGCGCCTGTGGCTGTGCCACCCCGATGTCGACACCCTGGTCCTTCTGCGGAAGCAATGGCCTGATGTGCGCCTATGCAATTCCACCCGGCTGAGCCGCATGGCCGGTGGGCCGGAGCGGCGAGCTGCGGTGCTAGCCGAATCCGGGATCGACTCGGTGAACCTCCATCAGACCGACTGGACCGGTGGCCTAGTCACATTGTTCCACCGGTTTGGAGTTATGTGCTTCGGATGGGATGCGCAGCAGCCCCGAGTGCTCAACGAATTGCTGGATATGGGAATCGACGCGGTATACAGCGACCACGTCGACCGCATGAGGGTGGCATTGGAAGGCTGGTATCCTGAACGGCGATGAGCGAGCGTGCCGCTTTCCTCAAAGCACTGGTTACTCACAACAGACAACCCTTCGACTTGACCAATGTTGCGGCAACCTACGGCAACGGCCACGTAGCGGTTCAGGGCGTCACCTGCCAGTTAGACCACGGCACTGCCACCGCTCTAGTCGGCGCCAACGGTTCGGGGAAGACCACCTTGTTGCGTTTGTTGGCTGGCCTCGCACAACCATCGGAGGGAACCATCGAACCCCGCCCATCCGAGAAATCGGTGGCGTTGGTACCTCAGCAGCATGGGCTGCGAACGTGGATGCCGTTGAGAGTGTCCGATGTGTTGCGGATGTCCCGCTTTCGGGACCGAGGTCTCATTAGGCGCTTTGGGCCAGCGGATCGGATCATCATTGAAGACGCGGCCGAGCGCATGGAAGTAGCCGATCTGGTGAATCGCCAGTTCGGAGAGCTGTCGGGAGGCCAACGCCAGCGGGTGATGGTGGCCCAAGCCTTAGCCCACGACGCCGATGTTCTTCTGATGGACGAGCCCATCACCGGCTTGGACATGCCTAGCCAGGAATCGATTATTCGAACTATTGACGATGAGCGCAGGCGGGGGCGGATCGTGGTCATATCAACCCATCACATGGATGAGGCCGAGCTCTGCGACCAGGTGCTTCTCTTAGCCAATCGGATGGTTGCGGCAGGAACACCCGGCGAGGTGCTTACCAACAAGAATCTCCAAGCAGCCTTCGGCCTCCACATGGCCCACGGCGACGAAGACGACTGTGTGTTCCACGGAGAGCACGACAGCCACGAGGGCGGTGTTCCCCACGTGTTCAACGACCACGGCCACGGTCACGAGCACTTCGACCGTTAGTGGTCTGCCTCAGCTAGAGGCGGCCGAAGTCCGTCATCGGCCACAGTCTCAGGAAGGCGTGGCCTACTATCAGGTCCTCAGAAATGGGGCCGAATGTCCGGCTATCGGTTGAGTTCGGCCGGTTGTCGCCCATGACGAACACCTCCCCGGCCCCAATCAAACATCCCTCGTCCACAATTGCCGCGCACCCGGAGGGCGTCTTGCCGGTAGTGATTCCCGACGATTCCAGATAGGGCTCGTGGAGCCTCCGCCCATCGATGTACACGTCCCCTTCGACGAACGCGATTACCTCGCCCGGCAAGGCGATCACCCTCTTTATGAGATCGTCCTCTTGGCGGCCACTTACCCCCCGGGGCCGCTCAAACACCACCAAGTCCCCACGATCGACGTCGCCGATGTCGTAGCCCAGCTTGTTCACCAGGACTCGGTCGCCGTTGCCCAGCGTGGGCTCCATGGATGTGAACCGGATGTAGTAGGCCTGGAAAAGCACAGAGCGCAGTATCAGGGCCAGTACCAGTGCACCGGCCAAGACCGCCACCCACTCCGCTATGGCACGAGCCGTGGACTTCTCCTTCTTGTCGTTCTCAGGGACTTCCTCGCCATCGGAAGTTGCTGAAAGGCCCCCCGGGGCCTCCGGCTGGTCGATACTCATGGCCCGCGTTTCCCCTAGCGGTACCGGGCCAGCACCCGCTGGGCGGCGATTCGGGCTTGGTCTGAGGCAACCGGCGGATCAGCTCTACGCAACTCGGCCTGGGGTCCGAGCTGGAGCAACAGCCGTTCCAGCCGGCTGATCTGGCTCACTGGCATTGTGGCATCGATCTCTCCGCTGTCCAGGACTACCTGCTTCTCGGTCGGGTATTTCTCAATTGCCCAAGAAGCGCCCGGGGCCAGACGCAGCACAACCCGGGGGTCGCTCGACCGGGCCTCAAAGGCCGACGGCTGGCGAGTCTCATCAGGCGGGTCAAAGAATTCCTCCAGCGCTTCGAGGGATCTGATTCGGTCGATGCGGAACACCCGCACGCCCCCGGCCTTCAGGCAGTTGCCCTGCAAATACCAGTTGCCCATCTCAGAGAAAACCCTGTACGGGTGGACGATGCGATCGGACTCCTGCCCTCTTCCGAAGCTGAAGTATCGAATTCGAACTTGGCGGCGATCGGCGACCGCACCCAATAGCGGCTCAACCCATTCCCCGGCTGACTCCCCCAAGCTCACCGCCAAATCCTCTCCGACACTCACTCCGAGGCCCGCAGCCAACTTGGCCAATCCGCGGCTCAGCGGACCATCGGGATCGGCATCGGACAGCAAGGCCTCTCCGGCCCCAATCAACCCGAGAGCCTGGCCGGACGTAAGCCGCAGCGGACGGGAGAAGTAGTCGGCGTTGCTGATTGCCACCCAACCGCCGTTGTCCTCTTCATCCAAGCCCATCACATTTATCAGCTCGTCAGGGGTGAAGGGGTGTAGCCCCACCACGAAAAGAACCCTCACTAGATCCTCTCTCAGCTCTGCCTCCGGATAGTCAAACCGCTGGGAAATCTCGTCTAGCTCTGCCCCGCCCTGAGACATAACCCAGGGAACGAGCTCCAGCATCCGCCGCAGGCGATCCCCCGCGCTCAGCCGGCTCAACGGCTCAACTCCTCGAGCCAGGCCACCACGCCAGCACGCAGTTCCGGGGGGCTGACGATCTCAGCGTGTTCAAGGAACTCCAAGACCAAAGAGCGAAAGGCATCTGTGCTGCGGACCACAACCTCGAACACCGCCGAGCCGTCGCCCTCTTTCGCCACCGGTTCTTGTCCGAGGCGCCGAGCGGCCCAGACTGCCTGCTCCGGGTCGACTCTAAGGCGGGCACTGACCGGTGCTTCGGTCCCAAATTTCCAAGGCTGAATGGGCACCCAGCCAGCAGCGTCGTCGGGCTGCTGGAAGCCGCCGGAGGGCCCCAGGGTCACGTCGCTTTCGATTCGGTCCACCCGGAAGGTGCGCTTGTCGTCGCGCGAGCGGTCGTGGCCCACCACATACCAGTGCCCCTGATCGAAGGCCAGGGTCCACGGCTCAATGGCGCGATCCTGCCCGCCGTAGGCGAACCCGGCCACTCGCTGTTCGGTGACTGCCTGGAACAGGTCTGCCAGTACGGGATGAACCGGCACCGCAGCCAATTCAGCCTCTGTCCCCTCCCCCACCCTCCCGCCCAGCTTCCACAGCGCCTCTGAACCGGAGACCCCGTCGAATCGGACTGCGGTGGCCGCCCGGTGCAAGGCGGCGAGTTCGTCAGCCTCGAAGTCCATGTCCGGCAGCGAGTAGTCCTGCTTGCGGATTCGGTATCCCCAGGTCTCCCGTTCCTGACCGGGCACCGGCCCGGAAATGACCGGGATTCCGGCGTCGGCCAACTCGTTCATATCTCGATGAAAGGCCCGCTTGGCGGCCGCCCCGTTCTCCGGATAGCCAGCCGAGTCGGCGCCGCGGGAGATTCCCACCCTCTTGTGGATCTCTTCGATGGAAAGAAAGCGAGGCGTGTCAATCAGCGCGGCAATGAGTCGAAGCAATCGCTCCAGCCTGACCTGCTCCGGTTTTCTTCTGGAACTGGCAGCCATCAGCGCGACGAAGACTTCACAGGGATTCGATCAGCTTTTCCACCCGTTCGTCGTGGGCTCGGAACGGATCTTTGCAAAGGACAGTTCGCTGTGCTTGGTCGTTCAGCTTCAGATGCACCCAATCCACGGTGTAATCCCGTTTGCGCTCTTTCGCCCTCCGTATGAACTCTCCCCGGAGTCGGGCCCGGGTGGTGGCTGGTGGGTTCTCCACTGCGTGGCTGATCTCGTCGTCCACGCACATCCGTTCGGCCATGCCCCGGTTCTGCATCCGGTAGAAGAGGCTGCGGGATCGATTCACATCGTGGTATTGAAGATCTAGCAGGGCCACCCGAGGGTCGCTCAGCCTTAGATCGTGGCGCTCCCGATACGCCTCCACAAGGTGGAACTTCATCACCCAGTCGCATTCTCGACTCAGGCTCAAGGGATCATCGGCGATTCGGGTCAGGCAGTGCTCCCACATTTGCAGGGCCTGCTTGTCTTGCGGCTCCAGCTCTCGACTGTCGGCGTACTTGAGGGCGCGGTCGAGGTATTCCGACTGGATCTCCAGCGCGCTTACCTCACGGCCGCTGGCCAGTCGTATCCGCCGCATGCACGTGGGGTCGTGGCTGATCTCTCTGATGGCCCTGATCGGATTGTCCAGGGTCATATCCCGCAGAGCCACCGAAGGGTCCTCCAGCATCCGCAGCAGAATGCTGGTCGCTCCTGCTTTCAAGAAGGTGGCGTACTCGCTCATGTTGGAGTCCCCCACGATCACATGCAGCCGCCGGTATCGCTCGGCGTCGGCGTGGGGCTCGTCTCGGGTGTTGATGATGGGCCGGGAACGGGTGGTAGCGCTGGAGACCCCCTCCCAGATGTGCTCGGCTCTTTGGCTTATGCAGTAGGTGGCTCCTCGGGCGGTCTGGAGTACTTTGCCTGCTCCGGCATAGATCTGGCGGCTGACCAGGAACGGGATCAGCACCTCGGCATATTCGGAGAAGTCATCCCGGCGGCTGGTGAGGTAGTTCTCGTGGCAGCCGTAGCTGTTTCCGGCCGAATCGGTGTTGTTCTTGAACAGATAGATGTCTCCCTGGATGCCCTCTTCCCGAAGCCGCTGCTCCGCGCTCTCGATGAGGGTCTCCAAAATGCGCTCGCCGGCCTTGTCGTGGGCTACCAGGTCGTAGACCGAGTCACACTCAGGGGTGGCGTATTCGGGATGCGAGCCCACGTCCAGATACAGCCGGGCCCCGTTGACCAAGAACACATTGCTGCTGCGCCCCCAGGACACAACCCTTCGGAACAAGTAGCGGGCTACCTCGTCGGGGCTCAGTCGGCGGTGGCCCCGCAGCGCGCAGGTGACGCCGTATTCGTTCTCGATCCCGAAGATCCGACGCTCCATGCCTATCCGCTTCCCATGCCGGAAGTCCGCCGTTCCATCAGCCCAATAGCCCAGTCAGCTCGTCGCCTTCGATTCTCTGGAACGCCCGCCTCCCGGTCTCGCGCACCAGGATGGCCACCTCGAGGTCATCGGCTTCCAGCGTCCGCTCATCGGTGGCCAGCGCTGCCGCCGCGGCTTGGACCGCATCGCCGACCGGCCAGTCCCGGTCGTAGGTCTCACCCAGCCTCTCGGCGATGGAATCGGCCTCACCACCTAGAACGGTGAAGCCCGATTCGTCGTTCACCGTACCGTCGTAGAGAACGTGGAACATCTGATCGCCGTCGGCATCGGTAGCCACCTCAGCCACCAGGATTTCCACCTCCATCGGCTTCATTTCGTGGGTAAAGGTCTGGCCCAGCACTTGGGCGTACTGGTTGGCCAAGCTCCGGGCATCCACATCCTCACGGCTATAGGTGTAACCCTTGAGGTCGGCGTGGCGCACGCCGGCAATGCGGAGCTGGTCGAACTCGTTGTAGCGGCCCACACCGGCGAAGGCGATGCGATCGTAAATCTCACTGACTTTGCGCAATGTATTGGAGCGGTTCTCGGCGCAGATCAAGATGCCGTCGCGAACGCTGAGCGCAGCAAGAGCCCGGCCGCGGGCAATTCCCTTGCGGGCGAAGTCGGCCCGATCCTTCATCAGCTGCTCGGGCGCTACGTAAAAGGGCATGGTCACTGTGAATTACCCCCTTGGTTCTCCAGACTGGTGAGGAGGTCGCGGAATCGGGTTTCGACTTCCTCATCGGCCACCCGCTGGAATCCGTCGGCCCCGATGACTGCCACCACCGGATAGATCCCCCGCACCAGATCGGGTCCGCCGGTGGCCGAGTCTTCCTCAGCGGTGCGGAACAAGGCCGAAACCGCCAAGTCGATCATTTCATCGGCATCGGCTTCCGGCCGATAGCCCAGCTTTATCACCGTCCCCGCGTGAAGGCTCCCCGAACCCCCCACTGCATATTCCCGCTCCTCGTAGCGGCCGCCGGTGACGTCGTACTGGAACAGGCGACCGACTTCGCGGTTGGTGTCATAGCCGGCGAAGAGCGGGACCACCGCAAACCCCTGCATGGCCGCTGGCAGGTTGTTCCTCACCATCATGCCGAGCTGGTTGGCCTTGCCGTCCAGGCTGAGGGCTTTCCCCTCCACCTTCTCATAATGCTCGAGTTGCAATTGGAACAGCCGAACCATCTCCATGGCAGGCCCAGCGGCACCGGCAATAGCCACCCCCGAGTAGTGGTCGGCGGGGAATACCTTTTCGATGGTCCGGTGGCTTATGAGGTGTCCGGCGGTTGCCCGGCGGTCTCCGGCCATCACCACCCCCTGGTGGCAGCGAATGGCAACCACCGTTGTGGCATGGGAAATGGCCATGTCGGCAGCCGGGACGTCGGGAACTGGCGGTACCAGCCCTGCGGACCGCACCAACTCCGCAAAGTTGGGGCCCGGGTCACCCCCGGCTTCAAAGAGGGGCAACGTCACAGTTTGCAGACTACCGCTACTGCCCGCCCTTTTGGATATAAGACTTGACGAAGTCCTCGGCGTTGGATTCCAGCACCTCGTCGATCTCGTCGAGCAGCTCGTCGAGTTCCGCCTTTAGCTCATCGCCTTGTCCCGAAGTTGCAGGGGCGTCTTCGACCTCCGATTCCTCTCGCTGAGGCGCCGGCTTCTTGATCTGCTCTCGTTCTGCCATCTCATCCCCCTGATACCCGGATGTGTGTCGATCACGATATCGCGCTGACCCGGAAGTGAGGACAATTTAGCGGGAGCCCGGCTCCCGCAGGCGGGTCAGCAGCTCGCCGGCCGAATCGCAATCAGCCAGGAGTTGGCCCACATGTTCCACCGTGCCTCGGGTGGGTTCCATCATGGGAACCCGTCGCAGCGGTTCGTCGCCCACATCGAAAACGATTGAGTCCCAGTTCGCCGCCACGATGCTGGGCGCCCACCGTTTGAGGCACTGGCCTCGGAAGAAGGCCCGGGTGTCCGTTGGGGGATCAGAAATGGCCGAACGGGCATCGTCGGCTGAAATCAGCGATTCCAATCCCACACGCGCCGCCACCGATCTCTCTGGCCGCAAGTCGTGGTACTGAAGGTCGAGAGCAGCCAGCCGAGAATCGTCGGGCCGCAGCCCATGGCGCTGCGACAAACCTTGAATCAACCGATACTTGGCTACCCAGTCCAGTTGGTCGGCCAGACTCATGGGGTCGGCCTCCAAGGCGGCCAACACCTGCTCCCACCGGTCGATCACCATTTCTCCAACGGGGCCGCCGACTGCATCCAGCCCATGGCTGTCGGCGTACTTCCGAGCCTGGTCCAACAGGTCCCATTGGATTTCCAGGGCAGTTGCGGCAGTGCCGTCGGCCAGTTCCAGAGGCTTAGTCAAGCTCACGTCGTAGGAGACTTGGCGCATGGCCTGCACCGGCGTTCGAAAGCGGAACTCCCGGGGCAACACATTGTCCTCGACCATGGCCAAGACGATGGCGGTGGTTCCCACCTTTAGAAAGGTGGCCACCTCCGACATGTTGGCATCGCCGGTGATGACGTGCAGACGGCGATAGTGCCGGGCGTCGGCGTGGGGCTCATCCCGGGTATTGATAATGGGCCGCTTGAGCGTGGTCTCAAGGCCCACCTCCTCCTCGAAGAAATCGGCCCGCTGAGTGATCTGGAAGGGCACCTCTGCAGTCGTCAGTCCGGGGGCTTCCGAACCAACCTTGCCTGACCCGGTGAAGATCTGACGGGTAACCAGATGGGAGGTTGCATGAACCACTATTTGGAAGAAGGGGGTTGTACGAGCCATGAGGTAGTTCTCATGGCAGCCGTAGCTGTTTCCCTTGCCATCAGAGTTGTTCTTGTAGACCACCAGTTCCTGGCCATGGGGCAGCAGCTGAGCGGCTGCCTCCATAGAACGGACCAGGATCAGTTCACCCGCCTTGTCGAATCGGGTCACGTCCAAAGCGTTGCTGCACTCTGGAGTGGACAATTCGGGGTGGGCATGGTCCACGTAATACCGGGCACCGTTGGTCAGCACGGCATTCACCAGGTGCGTCTCGATTTCGGGGGCCAGCGACCCCAGCGGGGCTATGCCTCGGATGTCGTTTCCGGGCATCTCGTCCTCGAAGTCCCAGTTCACTCCGGCGGCCGGTCCACCTTCCCCGGTGCGCTCCACCTCTGCCAGATAAGAGTTGATGAGCAGCGATGACGCAGCGATCGGATTGGCGTCCTCGGTGCCAGTGTGGGCAATCCCGTACTCGGTCTCAATACCGCAGATCTTGGGAACCGCCATGCTCGGCACGCTACATGACTTGAACTGATAGTCGGGCGGTTATCGAGATTAGAGATATTGGCCGGGGCCTATTGCCTCGATTGAGCGTCCGCCCTGGCTCGACTCCTCGTCGGACAGCAGCGTGCGGACAAACACGATCCGCTCCCCCTTCTTGCCCGAGATCTTGGCCCAGTCGTCGGGGTTCGTGGTGTTGGGCAGATCTTCGTGCTCGCGGTACTCCTGGTGAACCGAGTCCAGCAGATCGTTGAGATGGATACCTGGAGACCCGCCCGCCAGCAGACGCTTGATGGCCAGTTTCTTGGCCCGGCGAACCACGTTCTCGATCATGGCACCGGAGGCAAAGTCCTTGAAGTACATGATTTCTTTGTCACCGTTTTGGTAGGTGACCTCCAAAAACTGGTTGCGCTCCTCTTCCAAGAACATCTCGGCCACCGCTTGCTCGACCATGGCCTGGATGGCCTTGTCTGGATCCCCACCCCCCAGCCCTTCCACCATCTCGACGGCAATGGGCAGATCGGAGGTGAGATAGCGGGAGAAGATGGCGCAAGCCGCATCGGCGTCAGGACGCTGGATCTTGATCTTCACATCCAGACGCCCCGGCCTCAGAATGGCTGGGTCGATGAGGTCCTCGCGGTTCGACGCTCCTATCACAATCACGTTTTTCAGTGCCTCTACGCCGTCAATCTCCGCCAGAAGCTGAGGTACCACGGTGGACTCCATGTCAGAGCTGATACCAGTGCCCCGAGTGCGGAAGAGCGATTCCATCTCGTCGAAGAACACAATTACCGGCCAGCCCTCAGCCGACTTCTCCCGAGCCCGCTGGAATACCAATCTGATCTGGCGCTCGGTCTCTCCCACATACTTGTTGAGCAACTCGGGTCCCTTGATGTTCAGGAAATAGGACCGGGCCTCTCGGTCGGAGCTCATCTCGGCCACCTTGCTGGCCAGCGAGTTGGCCACTGCCTTGGCAATCAGAGTCTTGCCGCAACCGGGCGGGCCGTACAGCAGTATGCCTTTCGGTGCCGGCAGCTGGTACTCGGCAAACAGATCATGGTGTACGAAAGGAAGCTCGACCGCGTCGGTAATCTGCTCGATCTGCTCGTCCAGTCCGCCAACCTGCTCGTAAGTGATGTCGGGCACCTCTTCCAGCACAAGGTCTTCGACTTCGGGGCGGGGCAGGCGCTCGACGAGCAGGCCTGACCGGGAATCCATCAGCGCGGTGTCCCCGCTCTTCAGAGGCTGGTCGATCAGCTCGGTGGCCAGCTCCACCACCCGCTCTTCGTCGGCCCGTCCGACAATGAGAGCCCGCAGGCCACCGGCCAACAGCTCCTTGATGGTCACTACCTCGCCGGTGCCGTCGCCTACCCGGGACAGAACAACGTTCAGCGATTCGTTCAGGACCACCTCTTGGCCCCGGCTCAGCTCCTCCGACTCGATCTCCGGGTGAAGCGCAACCCGCATTTTGCGACCCCCGGAGAACACGTCCACCGTGCCGTCGTCGTTTCGGCCCAGCAGTGTCCCATAGGCTGATGGGGGCTGCGTCAGCTTGTCCACTTCATCCCGAAGGGCGGAAATGTGCTCGCGGGCCTCGCGCAGCGTGTAGGTGAGCTTCTCGTTCTGAGAGACGGCTTTGGCCAATTGCCCCTTGGTTTCCAGCAACCGCTCTTCCAGGGTGCGCACTCGTTTCGGAGCGTCTTGAAGCCGCTGGCGAAGGACAGCCACCTCTTCTTGCAGCGCCTCAACCTGCTCTGTCGGAGGGACCTCCTCCTGTGGCCCTTCCGCTGTCGCTGCTGCCTCGCCGTCTGTCATACCAACCCGACTTTACACGCCATCACCTGCCTTGCTGATGTGAGGTCCCGGCCCGACTCGTTCCTGCCCAGGCCAATTCCCGCGGTGTAGAGGAGATCGGCTGTGCGTCGGTTACACTGAGAGCGCAGCCAGCGTCTACCATGCTTGCCGTCCGCTGTCAGCCAGGAAAGGGCCCCAGCACCGATGCAAATGAAGGTTTGGATCGATCAAGATCTCTGCACTGGTGACGGTCTCTGTGAAGAGATCGCCCCCGATGTCTTCACTCTGCTCGACGATGGTCTTGCCTACGTGAAAGAAGGCGACAAGGTTTTCAGCGAGCCGGGGGGAGTCGAGGGTCTGGCCATCGTCCCCGAAGGTCAGGAAGAGGCCACCATCGAATCGGCCGAAGAATGCCCTGGAGAGTGCATCTTCATCGAGGTCTAAGCCTCACGTTCCAGTTCTCGGCGCTAGTCCGCGAGTCGCCGAGCAGAGGTAACAAAGCCGGTATGGCCCACCATTCGATGCTCGGGCCTCACCGCGTCGCCCTTGATGTGCCAGTCGCGGTGGAGTATCTCCACAGTAGACACCGATGCCCAAGGACCGGGCTCGCAGGCTTCACGCAACTGCACCGCTTGAACGATGCTCGGCGTGTAGGCCACCAGGATGCCGCCGGGGAGTAGAGAGCTCTCCGCATGGGGTATCACCTGCCAGGGCTCGGGCAAATCCAACACCACTCGGTCCAGTCCCTCGGCCTCGATCCCCAGATAGCAGTCCCGGATCTCTACCTGGTAGCTGTCAGCAGCCTCAGGGCCGAGAAAGCTGGTCACGTTCTCGATGGCCCGTTGGGCGAAGTCCTCTCTGATTTCGTAGCCCATCACCAACGCGCCGGCTCTCACCAGGCTCAGTGACAGCGCCCCTGACCCCACACCCGACTCCAGCACTCGTGCGCCGGGAAAGACATCGGCATGCATGAGGATGGCCGCACTGTCTTTGGGATACACCACCTGTGCTCCCCGGGGCATCTTCAGCACGTAGTCACGCAGGGTGGGACGCCAAACAGTCAGTTCGGCATTGCGGGTCGTTCGCACCTGCATGCCTTCGGTGCCACCAATCAAATTGTCGTGGGCCACCGAGCCCGCGTGGGTGTGAAAATCGCAGCCCTCAGTCAGCGTGGCCAGATAGCGGCGGCCCTTCCGGTCGGTGAACAGGACCATCTCGCCGGCCTGGAGCACTCGGCTCACTGTGAATCGTCGGACAGATGGGAGATGTGCAGGCTCTCACCAGGGCGAAGTTCCTCAACGAGCACTGTTCGCATCCGACGGGTGCTCGCCACCCGGCTCAGCAGGCGGAGACCCCATGCAACTCCCCCCAGGAGGAGCCATACCCGGCTGCCTCCCATGATGCCGCGTCGAATGGCTTGGCGGCGTAGATACCTCAAGGGATCGGGCATGTTGATTCAGACTCGGCGGACTTCGACCACGGTCCGGCTGGCGCGGCCGCGTCTGCGCCCCAACCAGAAGGCCAGCACCGCCAAAATCACAAGAGCCACCATTCCCGCTCCCAGAACCGGGGTGCGAGCCGCTTCCGCAGTGTGGTCCAAGCCCCCCTTCAACTCCTGGAACTTGTCCCTGATTTCGTCCCGGTCGATTGGACCGCGGTCCAAATTCACATCACTCACGAGCGGTCTCCCTTCGATAGCCGAGCTCTGATCACAACCGCCGCGGCCAGCACCACCACCACTCCGGCGAGCACAACCACGTAGGGCAAAGCGCTCATGTTGCCGTCGAAGACACCCGAAGCCTCAGTCTGGAGCAGGCGCAATCCGGCAATGACCAAGAAGACGAGGCCCACGCCGATGCTCAATGCACCGAGAACGCCGAACTTGAGCGTCTTGGCGAGTCTCGTCAGCGGCGTCAAGATCTCTTGGCGGGCATATCCGATCAACAGGTCTTTCAGCTCTTCGACCACCTTTTTGGGCAAATTGCCGTTCTTGGCGGCTGTTGAACGTTTCGACAATTGTCCTCCTGTAGGTCTTTCCGGCAAGTAGCCAGCCTATCCCGGCGGAATCCGCTACCCCATTTCGATTCTGGCCCGAATGATCTCTTCGGCATCGGCCAGGAATTCCGCCAGCAGACCCAAGCGATGGGCGGCGCTGTCCGCCGTCAACAGCCGCTGGCGGTCAAATGGGCCCATGGGCGACAAAGACGCAAGCTGCCAAACGGCGGTCGAGGGGTCATCGGACACATCAAGGGTTGCCGGGGGCCCGGGAGCCCCCAATTCGGACTGCAAGGCCAGTACTCGGCGCCACGCGGCCGCTACGGGGGGCAGACCAGCGGCCACTTCTGCCTCCGCGTCGCGGCCAAGCTCGGTATCGGGCCAGTCTTGAACCTCGGCCTGAGGATAGGGATCGTCCTCCAGCCACTGGGAGACCTGAATGCGGCGCATGCCTTCGGCAACCAGACCCCACCGCCCATCGGGAAGCTCTTGGGCGTTGATGATCCTGGCCGCGGTTCCGGTGTCGGTTCGGGTGTCTCCACCGCCGACTTCACTGCCTCGTTCAATCAGCACCACGCCGAATTCCCGGTCCCCTTCCAAGCAGTCCTTTGTCATCTGCCGGTACCTGGGCTCGAAAACGTGGATAGGCGCCACCATCGTGGGCAACATCACCATGCCCAGTGGGAACATCGGCATCGTCGGGGTTTTGGTCATGACGAGAACATCCGCAGGGTGGTGGTTGTCTTGGTAGCCCGCACAACGCTCGGTGCCGTCAGCCGACTTGGAGCGGTTCGAGGCCGATGTCGTCGAGGCTCGGCTTCGCCCTCAGGGTGGCCAGATGCCGGACGATGCGGTTCTCCAGATCCCGAAGCGCCTTATTGTCGGACGCGTCTTGCTGGTTGGCGATAAAGGCGAATGTCATCTCCTGGCCTCGGCCTATGTCGATATAGCCGATCATCGCGGTGGCGTTCGATGAGCCGCCCGAAAAGGCTTTGATCCTCCCGGGATCTTCGACACCGGCAAACCGGCTCTGAAGCGAGGGGTCCTCGGCAGCGGTGGGCAGGAGTTCATGGAAGAAGGGACTGAACTCGTCGCTGTCGAGCAGTGTGGTGAACACCGAACAGGTTGCGACATTGGCCGGATCTAGACCAGAGCCATCGAACTGTAGGAATTGAGATTGTTCGGAGTCAATCCCAATCCTAGCCAGCACATTGTCGATCGCCTGAAGCCCGGCTCGAGTGCTTCCCACCCCCGTCGTAAATCGTCCAATTGTCTTGACCAGCAACTCAGTGGTCTCGATGTCTCGATTGTCGAGGATCTGGTCGTAGTAGTCGGATAGGGGCGCCGACTCGATGCTCCCCAGTATGTGCGTTACATCTTGCTCTGGGATGGCCTCCGAGCGAGGACTGCGGCGAATCACCACATCTCGGGCTTCGAGCATGTCGTCAAAGAGCGCAGCAGCAAAGAACGGTGGATCCTCAGCCACATGGTAACCGGCTGCTTCTTCCGTAGCCTCCTCGACCACTTCTTCGCCTTCCTCGGCCAAGTCCGGAACTGGGAACTGCACCCAACCGTCATTAAATTGGAGCCCTAGTTGAGTGCCGATCTGCTGATCTTCGATAACGCTCGCTGGCCAAGAAGGCACATAAGGCAACTCGCTAAAGAGAGTGGCATCTCCTACCACCGCGCCCGTGACCAAGACCAGCCCGAAGTCCACTAGCTGTTGGGCTAGAGCCTCAATTGGAGTGTGAAGCCGATTCGCCCCCTCGTCTAGCGTCGCCAAATAGTCTGGCGTCAGCAGCAGCGGGTCGCCTCCACCGACCAGGTAGATGTCGCCATTTACTACCCCATCTTCCTTCGGCGCAATGGACATAACCCAAGTGGTGAACGTGTAATCAGGACCGAGTTCTTTGTGTGCGGCAGCCAGAGTGGGTAGCAACAGAGCCTCAGTTGGCATCACCTGGATGCTCGCGTTGCTCTCGTGGAACGTAGTGCCTCGGCCGTCGAGGGTCACGTGGACACAGGCCGACGAAGGCGCAGTTGCCATCAGTTCGTCCAGAACGTCGAAGAAGTCAGACTGGGTCAGCGAGGGAGCCAGCAAGGGGGTGAGGCGGCGGGTGGAGACGAGAGGGGTGCCAACGCCGGGGGGTACTGAATCGTCGGTGGCCACCTCACCCAAGTTTTCGTGAAACTGATTATTGAGGTAGTTGGAGCCGAGTAGCGCTGCGAAGGCGACCGCAAGCAGCAGTACTGGCGTTACGATTCGACGCACTGCGGTCATCCTAGGTTGCGCTTGCGCGGGCCGACGCACCTCTTGGCATCTCGCAGGTCACGATGCCGCGGAACAATGCCGGTTGCGCCACCGAGCGTGCCACCACAAGTGGTCTAGGGCTCGCACCGCGCGGTCAGCGGAGGGAAAGCAATATCGACCCTCAGCAGCCATTGCGACCGCGCCGGCATTGCCCGGTTGGGTGACGGCCAATTCGGTCGCCGCCAATATCGGCTTGCCGGTCCTGACTGAGGCTTCGGCTGCCGCTTTGGCAAAGCGGCCGTCTTGACGCTCGTGGTACTCGCATATTCGAGCCAGATCAGCCGACTCAAAATACGGGCCCGAACGCAAATGGGACGCGGTATTGGCTTGAATGCCCATACCGAGGTAGATCACCGCGTCGACCTCCGGGTGGTCGGCAACCAGGTTGATGGCGTCGGGAATGGTGTCGCGGCTCTCACCCCCGGCCAGGTCGATCGGATTGTTGCGGCTCCAGCGGGGCGGAACGAGGCCGTCAATGGCCGCTTCCAGATCAGAGGGCAGGGGAATCAGTTCCAAGTCAGAGTTGGACACCGCATCGGCCGCGATCACACCCCAACCACCCGCGCTGGAAAGAACCAGGGTGCGCGGACCGGCCGGCAGCGGCTGGGTGGCAAAAGCTGCCGCCGCGTCATACGCCTCTTCGATGGTGGCGGCTCTGACTGCCCCGCTTTGACGGACCATGCCGTCGAATAAACGGTCGTCGGTGGCCAGCGCCCCGGTGTGGCTGGCTGCGGCCTGAGCTCCCCGCGCGGTAGTCCCCCCTTTGACCAATACAACGGGCTTGGCCGCAGCGGCTTCCCGGATAGCCGTCGCAAACCGCCGGCCGTCACCCACTCCTTCCACATAGGCAGCCATGGCCTTGGTGAAGGGGTCGTTGGCAAACCAGCCCAGATAGTCGACCACCCCCACCATGGCGGCATTGCCCGCGCTTACTGCCCGGCTGATGCCCACTCCGCTGTGAGCGGCATAGTTCATGAAGGCCGACACCAGGTTGCCTGATTGGCTGGCCACCGCGATGGGACCAGCAGGCGGAACTGGAGCCACGATCTGGGCGGCGAGCTTGGCCGGGGTGGAGATCAGCCCCTGGCCGTTGGGCCCGGCTACGACAATTCCCAGCGAATGGGCCAACTCGATCAACTGGTCTTCCGCTCGGGATCCCTCAGCCCCTGCCTCTCTGAATCCCCCGGAGGCGATGAAGGCCGCGCCGATTCCTCGGTCTGCCGCTGACCTCAAGATGTCGGGGCAGGCTTGCGGCGGGGTGCAGACCATCACCAAGTCAGCTGCTCCGTGTGGTACTTCATCGACCGAGGCCAGAGTCTCGACCCCCAGAATCGTGGGCTGCTCCGGGTTGGTGGCGAACAATCGCCCGCTGAAACCGCCCGCCAGCACATTGTGGAGGGCTACGAAGCCGAACTTCCCGGGATGGGTGGAGGCCCCCGCCACCACAACTCCCCGGGGATTGAAGAAGAGGTCGAACGGTGATGGGCTCATGGATTGCTCATCACTACAAGGCCATCCACTGCCACCGGTTGACCGTCCCTAATCACCAGGGGATTGACGTCGATAGCCTCGATCCCCTCCCTGCAACCTGCCTGAGCCAGGCCCAACAGGGTGGCTGCCAGAGCACTTTGGTCCACCGCGGGCTCACCCCGCAGCGGAGCCAGAAGAGCGGATACCTCCAAGTCGTCGATCATGTCTTGGCAGTCGGCTTCGCTCACCGGTAGAAGTCGGAACACCACCTCTCCGACCGCCTCGGCCAGCACCCCTCCCAAGCCGAGCATGAGCGCGGCTCCGAACTGTTCGGTTTGCACTACTCCAGCAATGAGCTCCCGGTGTCCTTCGACCATCTCCGATACCAACAAGGCCACCTCTCCGTCGTCTGCGGTGGCCAGTGCCAACAGGTCCTCGGCCGCGGATCGCACTCCATCGGGGTTGTCCAGTCCCAGACGCACCAGTCCGCGCTCGCTCTTGTGGGCTAGCGCCGGACCGCACAGCTTCACTGCCACCGAGCCCCCGATTTCCACCGCGGCATCGACCGCCGCTTCCGCAGAATGGGCCAACTTGTCTCGGCTCACCTGGATGCCGTGGGTGGCCAGTAGCTGCTTCGACTCGAATTCCGACAACGTCTCCATTCCCATCCAAGCTATCTGGCTGCGCCGGTACCGCTCACTCCGGTAGCTGCTCTCGGCCCATTGCTGCTGGGACAGTACTGCTGGGCGATACTGTTAGGTAGCCCAGAACCTGATGTAACCCCCGTGCGTGCTCTAGGGTCACACCCGTGGTTGCCGCAATCGGCAGTCGTACCTGACTCGTTGGGAGTTCAAGCAGTGCAGTTTGTGATCGCGGTCGCGGTAGGAATCGCCCTAACTCAGTTGGCCAATCTGGCCACCACGGTGTACCTGCATCGCGATTTGGCCCACAAGGCTGTGCAACTCCATCCCGCGCTTCGCAGCATATTCAAGGTGTTCTTGTGGATGGCAACCGGGATTTCTGCCCGGCAGTGGGCCGCGGTCCACCGCAAGCACCATGCGTACACCGACACCTCTGAAGACCCCCATTCACCCGCCCGGCTGGGCTGGCTGCGGGTGCAGCTCACAAATGCTGCCCTCTATCGGCGATCGGCTCGCGATCCCCGGACTACAGAGCGTTACGCCAAGGACATCCCGGTGACCGCGCCCGATCGCTGGCTGCTCAACCGCGGCATCATCGGACTCGCCCTGGGTATCGCCATCCTCATTTGGTGGCTGGGAGTCGTGCCCGGCATCGTGGCCGTGGCAATCCACACCGTGGGCTATATCGGCCTGGGAGGCTCGGTGAACGGGGTGGCCCACACCTTTGGGCGCCGACCGTTCGACAACAGCGCCACCAATGTCACCTGGCTGGCGTGGCTTACCTGCGGCGAGGGCTACCACAACAATCACCATGCTGCGCCAACGTCAGCCCGCTTCGCTCGCCGCTGGCACGATTTCGACCTGGGCTGGTGGTTCATCAGCGTGGCCAGCATGCTGGGTTTGGCTCGAATCCGACACGCCAATGTCGACGCCCTGGCCTCTCGTGCTACCACCTCTGTCCAGGTTTGATCCCGGATCTCCCCCGGGTTGATGTAACGTAGCGTTTTTTCCGCTGTCGGAGCCTCCTGCCGGGCTAGCGTGCAGGTGTGAGCAGGTATGGGGCCGCTTTGTCCGAGCATCCCGATTCGGCCAGCGCCGTTGGCGAGGTGCTAGGCGAGATACTCGAAGTAGTAGGCCCTTCTCCTGATTTGGCCGTGGTATTCACATCGGCCTCCCATCGGGAGGCGATAAGCGAAGTGGCCGACGCCATCCATCAGGTGTTGGCCCCTTCGGCACTTGTCGGAGCTACCGCAGTATCGGTGATTGGCGGGCCCCTCGAGGTGGAGGAGCGCCCGGCCCTGTCCCTCTGGGCCGCTGCCCAGTGCCCGTCCCAATCTATTCGGCTTGAAGCTGTTCGCGGCCCCGACGGCTGGGCCGTGGGTGGGATGCCGGCCAATGCCACAGGAACCCTCTTGGTGCTCCCCGACCCGTTCACTTTTCCCAGCGAAGCCCTGCTGAACGCAGGACCTGAGATGACGGTAGTGGGGGGACTGGCTTCAGCTGCCGGGCGACCGGGGGATAACCGCCTGATCCTGGGTCGGCAAGTTTTCGACGACGGCGCGGTCGGGGTTCTCCTAGACCCCGAGGTCGAAGTGCGCACCGTCGTATCTCAGGGATGCCGCCCCATAGGCCAGCCCTTCACCATCACCAAGTCGGAGGGCAACATCGTCTCAGAGATGGGGGGCCGATCAGCGGTAGACCGGTTGCGGGAGACGTTGCTGAGTTTGGACGAGGCCGAACGGGCACTGGTGTCAAAGGGCTTGCATATCGGAATCGTCATCGACGAGCACAAGTCTGAGTTCGGCAGAGGCGACTTTCTGATTCGCGGTCTGATCGGCGCTGACGAGGCCACTGGCGCGCTGGCCGTAGGCGATTCCCTCGAAGTGGGGACCACAGTTCAGTTTCAGGTCCGCGATGCGGCTACCGCCGACGAAGACCTACGCGAGCTGATGGCTGATGCATCAGCGGCATCAGCCCTGGTATTCACCTGCAACGGCCGGGGCACTCATCTATTCGAGGGACCCGACCACGATGCCGCCGTTGTCCACGAGGCACTGGAGAGAGCGCCGGTGGCGGGGATGTTCTGCGCCGGCGAGCTCGGCCCTATTGGCGGACGCAATTTCCTCCATGGGTTCACCGCCTCGGTGCTGCTGTTCCCATGACCACCTGAAAGGATCGATACTTCTATGGCTGAGTTCCCTGCTGCTCTCGAAGCCCAAGGCATCAGCGTCATCCGCGGTCTGGCTATGGACGCTCCCCACCAAGCCCGCTCCGGGCATCAGGGAACAGCCATGGCCATGGCACCGCTAGCCCATGTGCTCTGGACCCGCATCATGCGCTACGACGCTGACGACCCGGGGTGGCCCGACCGTGACCGCTTCGTCCTCAGCGCGGGCCATGCGTCAATCCTCTTGTACTCCATGCTCCACCTGACCGGTCAGGGACTGTCCCTCGACGACCTCCGGGACTTTCGCCAATGGGGCAGCCGTACTCCCGGACACCCCGAAACCGGCCACACCGCGGGCGTTGAAGTCACGACCGGCCCGCTTGGGCAGGGCATCGCCAACGCGGTGGGGATGGCGGTGGCCGAGCGCTGGCTGCGCCACCGATTCGGCGCCGACGTCTGCAACCACCGAGTGTTCGCCCTGTGCAGCGACGGTGATCTCTCCGAGGGCATCAGCCATGAGGCTTCCTCGCTGGCCGGCCACCAGCAGTTGGATCGCCTGATCTGCATCTACGACGACAACCGGATCACCATCGACGGCTCCACCGGCCTTTCCCTGTCCGACGACGCCGCCCAGCGATTTGCCGCCTATGGCTGGCACATTGTGAATCTGGGGGAAGCGGCCGAAGACCTTGACGCCCTCGAAGCGGGCATCCGCGCGGCTATGGCGGTTGGCGACGCCCCGTCTCTGATCGTCCTGCGTAGCCACGTCGCCTACCCCTCACCCGGACAGACCGACAACCACGAGGCTCATGGCTACTCGCTATTCGACGACGAGATCGCCGCCACCAAAGCAGTGATGGGGCTGCCCGCCGATGAGTCGTTCTATGTCCCCGCCGGCGTGGCCGACGCCTACCGGGCTTCCGGCCGCCGGAGCGCTCCCGAACGAACCGCGTGGCAAGAGCGGGTAGATGCCCTGGGTCCCCAGCGCTCGGAGTACGAGGCCTGCCTGGCCGGCCGTGGCCTGCCCGGCTGGGAGAACAAGCTGCCGTCGTGGCCGGCGGGCGAGTCGGTTGCCACCCGCAAAGCCAGCTCCGCTTGCCTCAACGCCATGGCCGACGCGGTACCCGGTCTGGTGGCGGGGGGAGCCGACCTCACCGGCAATACTGGCACCAACCTCTCCGACACCGAACCGCTGAACTCGGCCCATCCTGCGGGGCGCCAGCTCTACTTCGGCATTCGGGAGCATGCCATGGGCGCCCTGCTCAACGGGGCCGCTCTGCACGGTGGCTTGGTTCCGGTGGGCGGCACGTTCCTGGTTTTCAGCGACTACATGAGGCCCGCAGTTCGCTTGGCTGCACTGTCGGGGGCCCACAGCATCTTTGTCTGGAGCCACGACTCGGTAGGCGTGGGCGAGGACGGCCCCACCCACCAGCCCATCGAGCACGTCATGTCGCTGAGAGCCATCCCTGGCCTGCGGGTATTTCGTCCGGCTGACGGCAACGAGGTAGCCCAAGCATGGCGGCTGGCCGTCGATAACGACGGCCCCAGCGCCATGATCCTCACTCGCCAGAATGTGCCCACCCTGGAAGGTTCCTCGGCCGCCGAAGGAGTAGCCCGAGGCGCCTATACTCTGGCGGACTGCTCTGAGCCCGATGTGATCCTGGTGGGCACGGGCAGCGAGGTGTCGGTTTGCGTGGACGCTGCTGCTGCTCTGAGCCAGCAGGGCATTGCCGCCCGAGTGGTCTCGATGCCCTGCTGGGAACTATTCGCCGAACAAGATCCGACCTATCGAGATGCGGTGCTGCCGGACCAGGTGCCCAAGCTGTCGGTGGAGGCCGGGGTGACTCTGGGGTGGGAGCGATGGGTGGACCATCCGGTGGGAATCGATCGATTCGGAGCATCGGCGCCAGGGTCGGTTGTATTGGAAAAGCTGGGCATCAACCCGGACAACGTGGCCGCCCAGGCCGAATCGCTGGTCAGGAGCAAGGAGTAACGACAATGAGCAGTCTCGATGACTTGTATCGCGACTACGGACAGAGTCCATGGCTGGACAATCTGCGCCGTGAGTGGATCAACAACGGAGAGCTGTCCCATTGGGTGGAGCGGGGGGTAAGGGGGTTGACCTCCAATCCCAGCATCTTCCAGAAGGCCATGACCTCGGGAGACGAATACGACGAGCAGTTTTCCAGGCTGTTGGCCGAAGGCATGAGCGTTGCCGATGCCTACTGGGAACTCGTTCTGACCGATATCAGCGGAGCACTCGACGCGCTCGCCCCGGTACACGAGGAAAGCGACGGGATTGACGGTTTCGTCTCCGTGGAAGTTGATCCGAAGCTGGCCCGCGACACCGACAGCACCCTGGCCGCGGCCCGGGCGCTCAACCAGCGCGTTGACCGTTCCAATCTCTATGTGAAGATCCCCGGAACGGCCGAGGGACTGCCCGCCATACAGGCCATGACTGCCGAGGGTCGAAGCGTCAACGTGACCCTGCTGTTCTCCTTGTCCCGCTATGCCGATGTCATCGAGGCCTATCTCTGCGGCCTAGAAGAATGCGAGGGTGATCTGTCAACGGTGTCCGGGGTGGCGTCGTTTTTCATCAGCCGCACCGACACCGAGGTAGACCGCCGACTCGAGGCCATCGGAACCCCCGAAGCCCTGGCCCTGCGGGGCCAAACCGCGGTGGCTCAAGGCCAAGTGGCCTATCAGATCTTCAACCAGAAGTTCTCAGGCCCGCGCTGGGAGGCCCTGGAGGCGCGGGGAGCGCGCGTGCAAAGGCCTCTGTGGGCTTCCACTTCCACCAAGAACCCGGCTTATCCTGACACCCTCTATGTCGACCAGCTCATCGGACCCGACACCGTGAATACGCTGCCCGATGCCACCCTGGAGGCGTTCTTGGACCATGGCGAGCTGGCCCGCACCGTGGATGCCGACCCCTCCGCCGCTCAAGCGATTCTGGATAGAGTCACCGACGTGGGTGTGGATCTGGAGGCAGTGGCCAGCCGTTTGGAAGACGAGGGAGTGTCCGCATTCGTGAAGTCATTCGATGACCTGATCGAGAGCTTGACCGCCACCGCTGACCGATTGATGGAAGGCCATCAGTGACCTTTGTCGATTTCGGCAGCCGGGACTTGTTGGAGCTGGACCTGGCCGAGCTGATGGCCCGAGCCCGGTCGATTCGCGATCGGGCTCACGGAACGCGGGTCACCTATTCCCCCAAGGTGTTCATCCCCCTCACCATGCTTTGCCGGGACAAGTGCGGCTACTGCACCTTCGCCCAGCCTCCCGCCCGCCTGGAGTCGCCCTATCTGAGCGAACACGAAGTTCTGGCCATAGCCGAGGCTGGAGCGGCCGCCGGCTGCCACGAAGCTCTGTTCACCCTGGGTGAACGCCCCGAGTTGCGCTACCCAGACGCGGCAAAATGGCTTGCTCGTCACGGCTTCGAGTCCACGGTGGACTATTTGGCCCACGCCACCCGGCTGGTGGTGGAGAAATCCGGGTTGCTGCCCCACGCCAACGCCGGTGCGCTCTATCCCGAGGAGCTGGCCCTCCTCCGCAAGACCGCGCCGTCGCAAGGGATGATGCTCGAGACACTGGCCGATCTGGACTGCCACCGGGGATCACCCGATAAGACGGCTGAGCGACGTCTGGCCACTCTTGATGCCGCGGGAGAGCTGGCCATCCCCTTCACCACGGGCATCCTGGTGGGCATCGGAGAGACCAGGGTCGACCGAATCGACGCCCTAGAGGCAATCGCCGAGTCGCACCGGCGCTGGGGGCATGTCCAAGAGGTCATTGTCCAGAACTTCTTGCCCAAGCCCGGCACGGCCATGCACAACGCCCCGCCCTGCCAGCACGAGGAGTACCTGGAGGCCATTGCCCTCGCCCGCTTAATTTTGCCTGAGGAAATCCATCTCCAAGCGCCCCCCAACTTGTCTGACGATTTCGGCCAGTTGCTGGACGCCGGCATCGACGACTGGGGCGGCATATCCCCGGTCACTGCCGACCATGTGAATCCCGAGCGCCCCTGGCCGGCCGTCGACCGCTTGCGAGCAGTAACCGAAACCAAGGGGTTCTCCCTCGCACCCCGGTTGACCGTATACCCCGAATATGCCCTCGATCCGGAACGCTGGCTCGATGCCGACATGAGGTTTCCGGTGCTCGACCGCAGCGACGCCGAGGGGCTGGGCCGTCCTGACGACGGCGGCTGGTACTCCGGCGCGGACGCCGCACCGCCGGTGCTGTTGGCCCCGGCCGGCCAGAACGGCTCTGGCGACGGCCGCACCATCGCCGAAGGGGCGGTGGCCGAGGTACTGGCCGGAGTGCGCGACGGCCAGGAGGTCGGGGTGGATGAGATCGTCACCCTGTTCAGTGCCCGGGGATCCGAGGTAAGAGCAGTCGCCTCGCTGGCCGACGAGCTCCGCCAGGCCGCGGTGGGCGACGAGGTGACCTGGGTGTCCAACCGCAACATCAACTACACCAACGTGTGCACGTTCAAGTGTCGGTTCTGCGGGTTCTCCAAGGGGCCGCTTTCCCTCAACTTGCGGGGCGACCCCTACCTGCTGACCTTGGACGACATCGCCGAGCGCACCGCGGAGGCGGCTGATGCAGGCGCTACCGAAGTATGCCTGCAAGGCGGCATCCACCCCAGCTTCGACGGCGACTATTACATCGACGTCACCCGGGCGGTGAAGGACGCGGTGCCCGGCATCCATGTCCACGGATTCACCGCTCTCGAGGTGACCGAGGGCGCTCGCCGGCTGGAGGAGCCCCTGGCCGACTATCTGCGCCGTTTGATAGACGCCGGCCTGCGCTCGCTTCCCGGCACCGCGGCGGAGATCCTCGATGATGACATCCGAGAGGTGATCTGCCCCGACAAGATCGACACCGGCGAGTGGCTGGAGGCTCATCGCACCGCCCACGGCCTCGGTCTTCGGTCCAACGTGACCATCATGTTCGGGACGGTCGAGCAGCCTGTTCACTGGGCACGTCATCTGGTCCGCACTCGCGAGCTCCAGAGGGAGACCGGCGGGTTCACCGAGTTCGTGCCCCTGCCCTTCGTCCACATGGCTGCACCCATCTACCTGCAAAGGCGCTCCCGGCGGGGCCCCACCTTCCGGGAGGCGCTGCTGATGCACGCCGTGGGGCGCATCGCCTACCACGGCTGGATTCACAACATTCAGGCATCGTGGGTGAAGCTTGGAATGGCCGGAGCGGCCCAGATGCTTCAGGCCGGGGTCAACGACTTGGGTGGCACCCTCATCAACGAGAACATCTCCCGCGCGGCCGGCGCTTCCCATGGCCAAGAGGTGACCGAGAGCGATCTCCGCGAGCTGTGCGCACCCCTAGGCCGTCCCTTGCGCCAACGCACCACTTTGTACGACGCGGTGGCTGTCTAACTCAAGAGCTGGATCGCCTTCTCGACAGAGCGCCGGGCCCGGGTCAGCTTCTTCTCCTCCTCGGGGCGCGACGTCGCTCCCTCCTCCACCGCGTCGCGCAGCATCGCCATGGCCAAGTCGTCCAGTTGCTCGGCGATTTGCTCTAGCTGCTCGCGGATGTGCTCAGCCGTCATGGCCAATCGCCTCGTCCACGATTTCCAGGGGGTGGCGCACCACGACTCCAGCGTTGGCCAAATGGATGGTGCAGCCGGGATTGGCGCTAGCCACGATTTGGGCACCGGTGCGTTCAATGGCCTCCAGCTTGCGTTCTCGAATCGATGCCGCCAGCTCGGGCTGCATGGCAGCGTAGGCTCCACCCGCTCCACAGCACAGACCCTCGTCGTCCAAGGCCACCACGGTGGCAACGCGGGCCAGAACCTCGGCCACCGACTGGTGGGCTCGCTGAACATGGCGCAAATGGCAGGGATCGTGTACCGCCACCACCGTGTCCGAGCTCCTCACCGCCACACCTGGCAGCTCTTCGAGGCGTGGTGCCAGCCACTCATGCACATCCATAACCCGCCGGCTGAATGCAGCGGCCTCCGGGGTGCCCACCAGCTCGCCGTACTCCTTGAGAGCTGCACCGCAGCCAGCTGAGTCCACCAGAATCGGCGCTGAACCCTCCAGCGCCCTCATTGTGCGAATCGCCAGGGCGCGGGCATGGTCCTCCAAACCGGCGTGCAGCGACAACGCTCCGCAGCATCCCGCACCGGCACCCGGCAGAGAGACGCTGGCTCCGGTGGCCTCCACCACTCGCTTTACCGCGGCATGGGTTGACCGCTGCCAGGCATCCATCACACACCCGGTGAACAGCCATACGTCGTCACCAGATGCTCGAAGTCGCTCCTGGGCCAGAGGAATGAGGGGTAGGCCCAGCCGCCTGGAGGGGATTAGCCGCAATCGCTGGGCTACAGCCAAGATTCGCGAAAGCAGGTTCAACAGCCGCGGATGGCCGAGTACCCGGAATCCCCACCTCCGCCAATCACCCCGCCGCCTCCGAGCCAGAGAAGCTTGGGTAGCCTCCATCAGAGAACCGAAGGGAACCCCTGACGGACAGGCCGGTTCGCAACCCCGGCACTGCACGCAGGAATTCATCGAAGCTGAAAAAGCAGCGTCGACCGCTGCACCGTTGTCTTGCACCTCGCGCATTGCGCTTATGCGTCCGCGGGGCGACGCCCATTCCTCTCCGGTCACCCGGAATGTCGGACAATGGGGCAAGCACAGCCCGCACGACACGCACGAAGCCAGTTCCTCGGGGTCGATCCCCAAGGTAGGCCTTGAGGCTGATCCTTCGGGGTCGACCCCCAGAGAGACCTCCGCGCTCACGTCGCCGCCAACGGGTCGCGCCCGGGATTGAGCCGACCGCGGGGATCGAATTCCGCTTTCAGTCGCCCGTGGAGAGCCACAACAGCCGGATCAGGGCTAGGAAACGGTAAAGGCTCGTGTACATAGGCCGACCCGGTGCCGAACTGCACCAAATAGCTGCCGGAGAGTCTCCCGGCTTCCAAGGCCGCCGTGGGCACCCGATGGGCCGGCAGACTTGGGGGGCCGTCGGTCGGGTTGCAACCCAGCGACCGCGCCAGTTCGGCCTCAGACTCCACGTCCGGCTCATGGCCCTCGAGATGAACCCACGACGTCTGGCCGTCCCACAGGATGGACGAGGGCCAATACAGCTCCCGGCGAAGCACTGCGGGGTCGCAAGGACCCGACAGCCATTGCTGCACAGCCGGCCGAGGCCAGGTGCGCAGGATCACCTCGCCCACCAGCCCCAACGTGCCCAGCGATCCCACGAGCAGCCGGCAAAGGTCGAACCCCGACACGTTCTTCACTGTCGGGCCGCCGACTTTGACCAGCCGGCCGTCTTCGGCCACATAGACCGCCTTTAGCAAGACATCGCGGAGTCTCCCCCGGCCTAGGGCATGAATGTCGTCACGGCCCACGGCCAGCACGCCGCCCACAGTGGCCCCTGGCACCATCGGCAGGTTGGCTCGCTGTCCGGCCTCGGCCAGAACTGCGTCCATCTCTTCTACCAGAGTCCCGGCCCCTACTCGAATGGTCATGTCGGCGGGATCAAAGGAGCGCACCCCACTTGGGGCCCGCACGAGGCGAGTTTCGTCCGGGCAGGGTCCGCCGACCTCCCAGTGAGTGCGCCCCCCTACCACGGCCACCGGACCAGCTGATCCCACCTCGGCGGCAAATGACTCCAGCGCCGCTCCGGTCTCCTCGTTGGGCACCTATCCCCAAACTCCTTCGGGGACCTTGTCGAGCGCGTTCACATCGGCGCAGCTTGCCCCGGTGGGCAGCACCTTGCCGGGATTGGCCATCTCATCGGGATCGAACGCCCGCCGCAGTCGGGCCTGGGCGTCCAAATCGGCCTCGCTGAACATCAAAGGCATGAAATCGCGCTTTTCCATGCCGATGCCGTGCTCGCCCGACAGCACCCCACCCACGGCCAGCGAGGCCTCGATGATGGCTGCCCCCGCGGCATGAACCCGGGGCATTATCCCTGGCTCGCGGCGGTCGAACAGCAACATTGGATGCAGGTTGCCGTCACCGGCGTGGAATACGTTCATCACTTGCAACTCGTGCTCTTCAACAATCTCGTACACCTGTTTCATCACCTCGGCCAAGCGGGTCCGGGGAACCACCGTGTCATGCAGGTAGTAGTTGGGCTTGATCCGGGCAATGGCGCCGAACGCGCTTTTTCGACCCTTCCACAAGAGCGCCCGCTCGTTGTCATCGGCTGCCCGGCGGACACTCCCGCCCAACCCCACGGCCAGTTCCGCTACGCGGTCGGCTTCGGCTGCCACCCCACCGGGCAGGCCGTCCACTTCAACGATGACCACCGCGGCCGCGTCGGTGGGAAACCCCGCCCCCACGAACTCCTCCACTGCCCTGATGATGTTGTTGTCCATCATTTCTATGGCGGCAGGCACAATCCCATCGGCAATAACCGCGCTCACAGTCTGCGCCGCGGAGTCCACAGAGTCGAAGGCCAGCAGCAAGGTTTGCACCGCCGGCGGATCGGGGGTCAGGCGCACAGCTATGGCAGTGGTTATGCCCATCATCCCCTCCGACCCCACATATGTCCCCCGGAGGTCCAAGCCAGGGGCCCATCCTTCAGATTCGCCCAACACCACGGCTTCACCTGACGTAAGCACAACCTCCACCGCAAGCACGTGAGCACTGGTTACCCCATGGGCCAAGCAGTGAGGTCCTCCGGCGTTGGTGCCCACGTTGCCCCCCAGAGAGCACACCTGTTGGCTGGAGGGATCGGGAGCGAAATGCAATCCATATGGCGCGGTGGCCCGGCTGAGATCCAGATTGATCATACCCGGCTGCACCCAGGCCACCCGCCGGTCGGCGTCCACCGACAACAGGCGGTTCATTTTGGTGGTGACCACAACCAATGGCTCTTCCAGGGGTACCGCTCCCCCGGCCAACCCGGTGCCCGCTCCTCGGGGAACAACGGCCCGGTTGTGGCGCCGAGCAGCGTCCACACAACCCTGCACCTCCTCGGTGCTGACCGGGAAGCACACCGGCCCGGCCCGGCCTCCCTCGAAGATCGAGGCATCCCGGCCCATAAGCGACCGCTCCAGCGAAGCTGACCTAATCCGGTCGGTAGGCAGCACTCGTCGAAGATCTCGTACCAAGGGGTCATCCGTGGTGGTCCGCCAAATCCTCATCGGCCAGTAGGATACCGCCAGTGAGTCGAACAGAATGCAAGCGCTCCAAGCTCTGTTAGGAGGCAGGATCGCCCGGTCGGGGGTGGAGCTGCTGGCCTCCTTCCGACCACGACAGGCCTTTCCCGCTGTGATGGTGCTGTCCATCATCACCGGTGCCCTGGTAGGACTACTGGTAGCCGGGTTCGAACAGCTCACTGTCGAGGTGCTGTTGAAGCGCCTCCTGGACGGTCCCTTGTGGTGGCAGGCGGCCGCCCCGGCCGTGGGGCTGGCTGCCGCATTCGCCATTCTGCGCTACTTCGGCCGAGGGGCCACGCCGTCAACCTCCGACGAATACGTTCGGGCCTTCCATGAGCGCTATCCCCGGCTGCCCCTGTCCCAGCTCCCAGCCAAGCTGATGGCAGGTGTGGCCACCATCGGCCTCGGCGGCTCGATGGGACTGGAGGGCCCCTCGGTGTACGCCGGTGCGACTGTCGGGCACAGCACCCAGGGACTCTTCGGCCGGTGGCTGCGCCGGGAGGAGACCAAGATGTTGCTTACTGCGGGGGCGGCCGCCGGCATCGCTGCGGTGTTCAAGACCCCGGCCACCGGTGTCATCTTCGCCCTGGAGGCCCCCTACCGCGACGACGTTGCCCGCCGGGCGCTACTGCCCGCTCTAATGGCTTCGGCATCGGGGTACTTGGTGTACGTCGCCGTGCTGGGAACCGACCCGGTCATCGATCTGGGCAGCCACGACGGCGGTCTCAGCATCATCCACCTGGGCGGGGGGGCGCTGCTCGGCTTGGTGGCCGGTCTAGGAGGCCGAGGGTTCGCATGGTTGGTTCGCCAGGCCAAAGGTCTGGAGCAGCAATTCCCCATCGGGGTCAGGATCCTGTTTGGCGGGGCGGTGCTGGCCGGACTTGTGGTGGCCACTGAGGCGGTCTTCGACCAGCCGTTGAGCCTGGGGCCAGGAGTGGAGGCCACCGAATGGCTTCAAGACGGCGATCACACGCTTTTGCTGATCGGGTGCCTGTTGGCCTTCCGAGTCGTCGCCACCCTTACAACCGTGGGCGCCGGGGGCACCGGCGGGCTGTTCATACCTCTGGCCGTCCAAGGGGTGATCGTGGGCAGCTTCGTGGGCCAGGCTCTGGGAACAGCCGACATTGGGCTTTACCGCACGTTGGGACTGGCCGCCTTCCTGGGTGCCGGTTACCGAGCCCCCATCACCGCGGTGATGTTCGTGGCCGAGAGTACAGGAACCTCCGCGTTCGTGGTTCCTGCGCTCATCGCCGCCGCCGTTTCGCAGCTTGTGGCCGGATCCAGCTCGGTGGCCTCCTATCAGCTGGACAAAAGAGAGGGCCTAGTAGAGCGCCGGCTGGCCCTACCCCTTACCTCCGCGCTCACCACCGACACCCTCACCGTGCCCCCCGACGCCACGGTCAGCGAGCTGGTGTACATCCACCTTCTCGGTCGACGCGAGCGGGAAGTCCCGGTGGTCGACGGAGGGGTCTACATTGGTATGTGCGGACTGGAGCAAATGAGCGACTTGGAGCGCGACGCATGGAGCGACACGCTGGTGGCCACCATTTCCCGACGCGACCTGCCCACGGCTCGGCCGTCGTGGACGTTGCGTGACGCGGTAGCCCAGATGGATACCAACGACACCGACCAACTCCCGGTGACCGACGACGACGGCACCTTCATCGGGGTGGTGCGCGCCGACGACATTCTTCGGCTGGATGAGATCCTGGATGAGACCGAGGGAATTTAGTCAGACAGCCTCAGTTGGGAAATAGCTCATCGACGCTGTCATCAGTTGGGGTGTCTCGGTACTCGCACCAAGGCTTGGCCCCCACTTTGACGAGTCGGCATTCCTCTCCGGGGATGGCTCCACACTCCACGCATGGATCCTCGTTCTCTTCGAACATGACGTCGAAGTCGTCGCTTGTGTGCTTCAGCGCACGAGCCTCTTCGTAACGACGGTGGCGTCCCTTTTTCATGGGCGGCTCCGCAATATCAAGCCAGCAGCCATCAGCGCTGGCAGCAGGGGGAACTCCGCCCCCTAATGTCTCATAGAGGCCAGTCTAACCACTCTGTTCTGGCATATGGCACACCGCCGATTTCATGATGGTCCCCGCACGGACGAGTCTTCAGGCATCAAGCACTTTGTGCCGGGCATCTTCGGCGCTCACCAAAGGCCGATCGGTTGACCATGGGAAATTGATCCACTGATCGGTTCGCCTCCATACATAGTCGCACTTCACCAGGGAATGCGACTTTTCATAGAGCACCGCCGAGCGCACATCGCCAACCCGCTCCACACAGAAGTCGTAGACCATTTTGAGGGTGTGGCCGGTGTCGGCGACATCGTCGGCGATAAGGATCTTGGAATTGCGATGATCCACCAGGTCGACGGCGGGGGGCAGCATCACTGGAACGGGGAGACGCTCATCCACCCCGGTGTAGTACTCGCAATTCATCACATAGATGTTCTTGATCGACAGCGCATAGCCCAGTGATCCCGCGCAGAACAGGCCTCCCCGGGCAATGGCCAGAATCATCTCCGGTCGATAACCGTCGTCTGCCACCATCGCCGCCAATTCCCGCACAGCCCGGCCATAGGAATCCCAATCGAGCCATTCTCGTTCAGTCGCCTCGCTCATGTGCTTCCTTTCGGTGGATCAGCGGAAATCGGTCGCCCTGATCGCTCTTCAAGGGTGAGCTTGCCCTGGTCGTCGAAGGCTACCGCTGCGGTTCCCTCCAATAGCTGTTGGACCGGCGCGGCAATTATGTCTGCCCGCCATCCCTTCAGGGCGCGGCAGTCGGGATCGCCCCTCAACAGTGCCTCTATGTCGCCGCGGGTCGCAACCAGTGCTGGATCGAGATCAGCTTCGATGGCATGCTGAGCAGCCCACAATGTGATGAGGCTGACCGCTGGCTTCAGCGCAGGATCCAACGTCGGAGGTTTGCCAGCCGGCTCCACCGCCAAATCGGCTCCACTGATCTCCTTGAGAAACGCCAGCAGCTCCTTGTCGGCACCCTTGCGGAGATTGCGGGACTCCACTCCCCTGATCTCCCGCAATTGGTCAAGGGTTTTCGGCATGCGTTGAGCCACAACAGCCACTCCGAGATCGGACAGCACATGGCGTACGGGCCGGTTCTGTCGGGCGGCATATTCCTCCCGCCATCCAGCCACCGCTTGGGCCAGTGCCCGCGGCCGACCCTCCATGCGGCGCACCTCCTTGATTCGGAGCCAAGCGGCTTCCGGAGACCGGCCGGAGCCGGCCCGCTCCAACAAAAGCGCGCACTCTTCCTCGGCCCATTGGAGGCGTCCCCGGGCGTGCATCTCCTTTTGCAGTATGTCGCTGATCTCCAGCAGGCGCTCCACATCGGCCGCGGCGTAGGCCAGCATATGATCGGGCAGCGGCCGTTGAAACCAGTCAGACAGACGAGCTTCTTTGGCCAACTCCACCCCCAGCAGCCGCTTGTGCAGCGTGGCCAGCGACGGCGAGCTGTACCCGATGAACCCGGCCCCGATCTGCGTGTCAAAGATTTTTCTAGGCCGTGTCCCGCATTCGTAGTAGAGCACTTCCAAGTCCTGCTCGGCGGCGTGTAGTACTGCGATGCCGTTGCCCTCCAACAGACGGGCCAGCGGGGTGACGGGCACCGCCAAGGGGTCGATAACGGCAAGCTGGTCGTGCCAGGCGATCTGGACGAGCGCCAATCGGGGATAGTAGGTGCGCTCTCGGTGGAACTCGGTGTCGATGGCGTAGGCATCGGCAGTCGCGGCGTCGGCCACCACCTCCGACAGCTTGCGCCGTGTGGTAACCGGCTCGGGAAGGCTGGCCTTGCGACTCAATCGACAGGGGACCCGGAGTCGTAGGGATAGCCGGCCTCCACCCATCTATTGGTGCCGCCGGCCACATTGGTGCATGCCCAGCCGCGGGCAGTCAGATACTCCGCAGCCTTGAGGCTGCGCCCGCCCAAGGCGCAGATCATGTACAAGTGTTCGCCGGGCAGTTCTGAGATGCGCTCGGGGATGGTGTCCAGAGGAATGAGCACCGCGCCGGGCACACGAGCTTCGGCGTACTCGTCGGGCTCCCGTACGTCGATAAGCACAACGTCCGCTGACAGCAGCTCGGCAAGCTCTGCGATGCCGATCTCGGGGATTTCCACCCCGTTGAGGTTAGTGGGCCAATCACAGGTCTTCGGGACTGTCGACATCTGCCACTGCCGAAGGAGACGCGGGAACGTCGACAACGGCCACTTCATCCAGAAGCGAGGCCACCGCGCGCTGGCCCGACTCGAACAAGCGCTCGGCCAGCGTCCCCGAACGGGTTTCGATGGCCAGGGGCAGATAGTGACGGCGGCGGTCAGTGAATACCGCCGCCGATGAAGCAGGGCTGGGAGGAGCCTCTCGGACGGCTTTCACTAGCACCGCCACATCCTCAGCGCTGATGGCCGGAAGATCGCAGGGCAAGATCACGGTCACAGGATGGCGAGCCAAGCCCAACGCGGTGGCCACTGCCCCCAACGGGCCCTCTCCGGGCCAGCGGTCAGCCAGATGCTGAGCACCGGTGGCAGCCGCGGCCTTCGCCAGCCTCGGATCAGTCCCCCCGACGATGAGATGTTGCGAAGCGCCGACCAGTGCCTTCAGCGCCCTGATTATCAGCCATTGGCCCTCCACCTCGATGAAGGCCTTGTCGGTGCCCATGCGCTGACTCATCCCCCCAGCCAGCACTACACCCGTGAACCCTCCCTCGATGTTTAGCCCCCGTAGTTCATGCGGGTGTCCTCCATGCGCAGAACAGGGGTGTCCTCGTCATGCTGGAAGCCGCAGTCAACCACTTCGCCGATGAACAGGGTGTGTGCCCCGGTGACCACCGAGTGGCGGACTTCGCAGTCGAGATAGGCGGGCGCGCAGTCCAGAATGGGCGCGCCGGTGACACCGTCATGGAAGGCGAAGCCATTGAGGGTCATAGCCGCCAAATCAACCTCGACCGGCTTGGTGAACTTGCGCACAATGGCCCGGTCCTCCCGGGCGACCGTGCACAGGCTGAACACCCCGCCCTCAGAGATGAGTCCGTGGGTGTAGGCAGGCTGCTCGACTCCGATGCCCACCAGCTTCGGCTCGAAAGCCAGCTGGGTGGCCCAGTTGAGCGTCATGCCGTTGCGCCGTTCTCCCGCCCGCGACCCAACCACGTATAACCCATAGGGCAGGCTCCACAAGACCCGTCTGCGCAGCCGGTCGTAGGAGTCTTGGGCCTCGGGGTCGTCCCCTACACGATCCGGGAACGGGCCAATAGGTCCGGTTCCGCCCGGAGCTGCCATCTCACTCTCTCCAATCCGTAGCGGGCCAGGACGGATCGAGCTGGTGCAGAAAGTGCAGGCAGCGCTCCTCTTCATCCCTCTCTCCGATGGCTGCTGCGGTGGCCTGCAATCCGGCAAGGGCTCGTAGAAAGCCCCGGTTCACCTCGTGAGTCCAACGTACGTAGCCCGAACCCCGCCACCCGTTTTGGCGCAACCGGTCCAATCCTCGGTGATACCCCACTCGGAAGGCGGCATAGGCCTCGGCATGGTCGCGGGCCAGCAGCCCCAGTCGGGCCCAGCCATCGAGAAATCGGGGAAATTGAGACACCACTTCAGCTACCGCGGCCCGCCTTCGATCCTGAGGTTGGCCCATAGCCTGGGCCAATGCGGCCACTGCTTGGGGCGGCTCCGGGTCCAAGATCGTCTCGGGAGGACCCGATCGGGTCAGATTCACCGGCGCATCAGTCATGGGCGCAATCCTTCTATGGTCAGCGGACGCGCACCAAGCGCAGCACATCGGTGGCTTCGGCCATGCCAGCCACCACCGCAACCACATCGCCGGGTACAACATTCCCCGACTCCTTGGCCAGGCTCAAGGCCTCTCTGACCCGGGCTTCGTAAGTGCCCGATTCAAGAGCCAGCATCGGAGTGACTCCCCAGCTCAACGTCAGTTGCTGAACGGTGCGCTCCGATGTGCTGAATCCCAAAATGGCAGTTTGGGGCCGGAAGCGAGCCATGGAGCGCACCGTGAATCCCGATGCCGATATGCAAACAATGGCGGCCAGATTCAGCTCGTTGGCCGTGGTCGCCGCGGCCCCGGTCATGGCGTCGGTCACCGAAGTGGGGGCGTCGACGTCGGTCATGCGCAATCGCCGGATGTTCTCCCCCCAGCGGACGTAGTCGAATTCGTCATCAGCCCGTTCGGCGATTCGGGCCATGGTGGCCACCGTGGCCGCGGGGTGGGCGCCAATGGCGGTTTCAGCCGACAGCATGACCGCACTGGTGCCGTCGAACACCGCATTGGCCACATCCGACACCTCCGCCCGGGTCGGCGTTGATGCCTGGACCATGGAGTCCAGCATCTGGGTGGCGGTTATCACCGGCAAGCCACCAGCTATGCAGTCTCGGATAATCCGCTTTTGGAGGTGAGGGGTCTCTTCCAAAAGGCATTCAGTGCCCAGATCGCCGCGGGCCACCATGATTCCCGCCGAGGCATCGATGATGTCTTCCAAGTTGCGGATAGCTGCCTGGGTCTCGATCTTGGCGATCACCAGCGGTCCAATGGGGTGGGGCTCCACGTTCACCCGGCGAATGTCGTCGCCCGACCGAACAAACGAGATGGCCACCATGTCCACCGACTCGGCTACAAACGCCTCCAAGCCTTGGAGGTCTTCGGGCGTCGGCGTGGACATGCTGAGTCGGTCAGAGGGTATGCGGAACCCAGGACGACCATGGATCACATCGCCGTGGAGAATGATCCCGGTGGCCTTGTCGGTCCCAACATCGATAATCTGCAACAGCACCTGACCGTCTCCCAGCGCAACCTGGTCGCCGGCCGCGATGTCGTGGAGGAGGTTCTCATAGTCAACCTCAACCACCTCGGCGGTGCTCTTGGCATCGCCCACCCTGATCTCCACCTCGGTGTCCACTCGCAACTGCACACCGTTTTGGCCAAAGCTGGCCGTGCGCACTTTCGGGCCGGGCAAGTCCACCAACACCCCCACGCGCCGGCCAGCCTCCTGGGCAACCTGGCGCACAAGACGCATCCGACCGAGAGCCTCGTCCAGCGTTCCGTGAGCCAGCCCAATGCGAGCCACGTCCATACCCGCGTCTACCAAGGTCCGCAGTGCCTCGGGTGATTCCGATGCCGGGCCTATGGTGGCGATGATCTTGGTACGGCGGGGCACGGTCTTTAACGCTACCGCCCAACTCGGCTGATCTAGCGGTCTACCTGGCCCCGAGTTGCCGATTAATTCATGCGGGCTCGGGCCAGCGTGGCCAGCCGCCGAAGCTGCTCCTCGTCATCGTCTTCGGCAACTTGGGCCAGCTCATCGAATCGGCGGGCTGCTTCGTCGAATCGACCCCGCTCCATGTTGATCATCCCCAATTGCTTCGCCTCGCCAGCCGGCACAGTTGGGCACATCGTCCTCAGTTCCAACACCCACTCCAGGTTGGCGTAGTCCTTGTTCTGGGCGTAGATGGCCCGGAGATTACCCAGCATCCGCTCCATAATCGACGAGTGGTCCACCGGAGCCAAGTACGCGAGGTTGAAGCCCTTATCCCCTCCGGCGATCTGGTGGAACAGCTCCTCGCAGCCCTGGGCGTCGAGTACCGCGCCTCCAGCGAATACGTCGATGAACGCGTCGGGTTCATCGCGGTCCCTGATCAGGAAGTGACCGGGTAGGCCGATACCCTCGAACTGGTAGCCACTTTGCCTGCCGATGGCGATGACGAGCACGGCCAGGCTGATCGGGATTCCGGTGCGCCGGCGCATGACCTCGTTCAGAAATGAGTTTCGGGGGTCGTAGTAGTCCACCCGGTTGCCGTGAAAGCCCAACTCGCCGAAAAGGGAGTGCAGCATTTGATCTCGGCTCGAGCCGTCACATCGCTCGGCTAGCTCGCCCAACTGGGCGACTTCGGCTTCGAAGTCCATGTCGGGACAACCGTGGGCCGCTATGCACAAGGCGCCCTCATGCAGCGCGAACTCCTCGTCTTGAAGCAGCTGGCCGAATTTCGCCGCGGGATCCCAAGCCACGAACGCAATCTACCTTGGCCGCTAACCTTTCGGCGGTGTCTCGTTGGCCGTTCTTGGATCACGACGGCCCGATCCCCATCGCCCATCGGGGCGGAGCCTTGGAGGGGCCGGAAAACACCATGGCCGCGTTTGCCGCCGCCATTGACCTCGGCTTCCGATACGTGGAGACCGATGTGCATGCCACTCGAGACGGCGTGCTGGTGGCGTTCCACGATGAAGGACTGAAGCGGCTCAGTGGACGCCCGGAGGCCATTGCCGACCTCGCCTGGCGAGATCTTGAAACGGTGCGGGTCGGCGGTGGACACGCCATCCCCCGCTTCGAGGACCTCTTGGAAGCCTGGCCCGATCTCCGCATCGCGGTCGATCCCAAACATGACCAGGCCACTGTTCCGCTCATCGGCGCTCTTCAGCGGTTTGATGCCATCGACCGTGTCTGCGTCGGATCATTCTCTGGGCGCCGCCTGGCCACCGCCCGCCAGCTTGGCGGACCTCAGTTGTGTACCGGACTCAGCCCGAAGGAAGTCGGACAGCTTCAGGCCGCCTCAGCCGGCCTGCCGGTAAGGATCAAAGCCGGCGCGTGTGCCCAGGTTCCCCCGACGGTCAAAGGTGTTCCGTTGGTCCACCAGCGGTTCGTCGCCGCAGCCCATGCACAAGGACTGGCGGTGCACGTTTGGACCGTTGACGACGCCGAAGAAATGCAGCGGCTCCTCGATATCGGGGTGGACGGCATCATGACCGACCGGCCTACTGTCCTTCGCGAGGCGCTGATCGAACGCGGCATGTGGAGGTGAGTGCCCATTTAAGGCCCAAAATCGAGTTCTGCCCTGTGGTTAAATCGGTGGTTCTTGGGGATTTCTACTCACAGCAGTGGAAAACCCTGTGGATTTAATATTTTGGCTTGACCTGGGTTTTTTGCGCGCTATGGTATGCCCACCTACCAGAGACAAGCGGAGGTAGCTGACCGAGCAGTAGTCCGCAAGGGCGAGGGTTCGACAGAGTTCCGCAGGGTCACTGGAACGGGCCGAGGAAGTCGGTGGCACCACCGAAAGCCGAGGGCCGGGAAAGAGACCAGGTGCCGTGAGGATCTGGGGGGTAGGGACCGGGGAACCGGAGGGCGCAAGCCAACCGGGGAACCGAGACCGAACGGGATGGCCCCGAGAAGTCGACCGGTTTCGGCCGGGAGGTTACTCGGGGCCTCCTGCTTTTCTCCGGCGCTTCGCTATTTGCTCCCCACCCATTACTAGTCTGAGCGCCGTGAGCGGACCCGCGGTTGCATTGCTGCACGGGCTGGCCGGCTCGGCCCGGAGGACCTGGGGGGACAACGCCTGGTTCGACCTTCTGGCCGATGCGGACCGAGAGGTCATTCGGATTGACCTGATGGGTCATGGGAGCGCCCCCAAACCCCACCATCCCAAGGGTTACGCCGAATTCGAACAGCACGTGATCGACCACTTCCCTGACGAACCCATCGACGCCATCGGGTTCTCACTGGGGGCCTACACCCTGTTGTCCATCGCCTCCAAGGCCCCGGAGCGATTCCACCGGCTCGTGGTGTCCGGGGTGGGCAAGAACCTGTTCGAACGGGATGAGGGCCAAAGCCGCATGATCCTTCACGCCGTGACTGGCGAGCCCGATCCCGAGAACCCCGAAGCGCTCCACTTCTCCACCCTGGCCGACGATCCCGAGGCCGACCGAGAAGCACTCGCTGCCCTTCTAGCCAGCCGCACCGCCTTCGACACCGGTTGCCTGGCCGATGTCGCCGTGCCCACCCTCGTTGTGGTGGGCGACAAGGACTTTGCCTACCCCGCCGACCAGTTGGTCGACGCCCTCCCCGACGCCGGCCTGGTCGTCCTTCGGGGCGTCGACCACTTCGCCACCCCCAAGTCCTTCGACTTCATCGACGCCGCGCTCGACTTCCTCGACGCCCGACCGTTCTAGCCCGAAAGGCGAGCCAGTTCAGCGGAGTTGCTGTGCGGTCGGAACCAGGGGGACGGGTAGAAGGGTGTCGCCGCTGAGATATTCGTCAACTGCGGCGGCGCAGGCCCGACCCTCGGCGATGGCCCACACGATGAGGCTCTGACCCCTGCCGATGTCTCCGGCCACAAACACGCCAGGCACCGAGCTCATCCACTTCTCGTCTCGGGCCACGTTGCCCCGGTCGGTGATCTCCACCCCCAACTCCTCGAGCAAACCGCCGGTCTCGGGTCCTGTGAAGCCGAGGGCCAACAGCACCAGGTCGGCCTTGAACTCACGCTCCGTGCCTTCGACCGGGTTGAAGGTCATCCGCCCGCCCTCGAACGACTGCTCCACATCAATGGTGCGCAAAGCCTCCACTTTGCCGCCCGACCCGGTGAACTCCACGGTGTTGATGGCATAGACCTGGGTGCCCCCCTCCTCATGGGCCGACGACGACCGGTACATGAGCGGCCATGTGGGCCACGGCGTGGACTGGTCCCGCTCGTCGGGGGGGCGGGGCAGAATCTCGAACTGGTGGATGGAGGCAGCCCCGTGGCGGTGGGCGGTTCCCAGGCAGTCGGCGCCGGTATCACCCCCGCCGATGATGATCACATGCTTTCCAGCGGCTGAGAACGGGTGCTCTTCCAGATCGCCCTCCTGCACCCGGTTGGACGGCGGCAAGTACTCCATGGCCTGATAGATGCCTTCAAGCTCTCGACCGGGAATGGGGAGATCCCGCCATTGGGTGGCCCCGCCGGCCAGCACCACGGCGTCGTGTTGCTCGGTCAGCTCAGCCGCGCTGATGTCAACGCCTACGTTCACCCCTGCCTTGAATACCGTCCCCTCAGCTTCCATCTGGTCCAGCCGGCGGTCGAGGTGGCGCTTCTCCATCTTGAATTCGGGGATGCCATAGCGCAACAGCCCGCCAATGCGGTCGGCCCGCTCGTACACCGCCACATCGTGGCCCGCCCGAGTGAGCTGCTGGGCCGCAGCCAGACCGGCCGGCCCCGACCCCACCACCGCCACCGAGCGACCGGTGCGATCGTCGCACACCACCGGGGTGATCCATCCCTCTTCCCAAGCCCGATCCACAATCTCCACCTCGACCTGCTTGATGGTCACCGGGTCCTCGTTGATGCCCAGCACGCAGGCCGCCTCGCACGGGGCCGGACACAGCCGTCCGGTGAACTCGGGAAAGTTGTTGGTGGCGTGCAGCCGCTCGATGGCCTCTCGCCAGTTGTCTTGATAAACGAGGTCGTTCCAGTCGGGGATCAGGTTGCCCAGCGGGCAGCCGTTGTTGCAGAACGGAATCCCGCAGTCCATGCAGCGTGACGCCTGGGTGCGTACCGACTCGGCATCGAAATCCCGGTAGACCTCGTTCCAGTCCTTGATCCGCACCGGCACCGCCCGGCGCACCGGCAGTTCGCGGCCGTGCTTGAGGAACCCCCGAACATCACCCATGGGCAGCGGCCTTCAGGAGCAGAAACGGCACCTGTTCACGATGGGCTTCCTGCCTAGCCCTACCCATGAGAGGCCGCCATGATGGCTGCTTGCGCATCGGTGCCGGTCCGCTCGGCTTCGGCCAACGCCCCCAGCACCCGCTTGTAGTCCTTGGGCATCACCTTCACAAACCGGTCGGCCTCAGTGGACCAGTTGGCCAGGATCCGCTCGGCCACCGTGGAGTCGGTATTCACCATGTGATGGCTGATGCGGTCTCGAAGCCACTCCTGGTCTCCGTCGTCGGGCGACTCCAGGTCCACCATCTCCAAGTTCACCTTGGTGGGGAACACGCCGTCGGGGTCATACACATAGGCAATTCCGCCCGACATACCGGCACCGAAGTTCCGCCCGGTGGGACCAAGCACCACTGCCCGTCCACCGGTCATGTACTCGCAGCCGTGGTCGCCCACTCCCTCCACTACCGCGACGGCCCCGGAGTTGCGGACGCAGAACCGCTCCCCCACCAGCCCCCGCAGGAAGATGTCGCCGCTGGTGGCGCCGTAGCCGATCACGTTGCCCGCGATCACGTTCTGCTCAGCAACGAACCGGGCCTGCGGGTAGGTGGTGACAATGATTCGCCCGCCCGACAGGCCCTTGCCCACATAGTCGTTGGCGTCGCCGGTCAGCTTCATGGTGATGCCCCGCGGTAGGAACGCCCCGAAGCTGTTGCCGGCCGACCCAGAGAAATTGATGTGAATGGTGTCGTCGGGCAGGCCCTCGGCACCCCACTTGGACGTCACCTGATGGCCGAGCATGGTGCCCACCGTGCGGTTCACGTTGCCGATGGGGAGCTCAATCTCCACCGGTAGGCCGTCTTCCAAGGCGGACTCGGCCATCAAGATGAGCTGCTGGTCGAGTGCCCGGTCCAGTCCGTGATCTTGGGGTTGCGTGCAGTGCCGGTCGTCGCCAGGATCAATATCAGGGGCGTACAGGATGGGCGACAGATCGAGGCCGGATGCCTTCCAGTGGTCCACTGCGTCGCTCACGTCCAGGCACTCCACGCGGCCGATGGCCTCGGCCAAAGTGCGGAAACCGAGCATGGCCAGCATTTCGCGGACCTCTTCGGCGATGTACTCCATGAAGTTGATGACGAATTCGGGCTCACCGGTGAACTTCTTGCGCAGTTCGGGATCCTGGGTGGCCACCCCCACCGGGCAGGTGTCCAAGTGGCAGACCCGCATCATCACGCATCCCATGACCACCAGCGGAGCGGTGGCGAACCCGAACTCCTCGGCCCCCAACAAGGTGGCGATCATCACATCCCGGCCTGTCTTGAGTTGGCCGTCGGTCTGCACCACTATCCGATCCCTCAGCCGGTTCAAGAGCAGGGTCTGCTGGGTCTCGGCCAGACCCAGTTCCCAAGGGGTGCCGGCGTGCTTGATGGAGGTAAGCGGCGAAGCACCGGTGCCGCCGTCGTGGCCCGAGATGAGCACCACATCGGCGTGAGCTTTGGACACCCCGGCAGCCACCGTGCCCACGCCCAGCTCCGACACCAGCTTCACGTGGATGCGAGCTTCGGGGTTGGCGTTCTTCAGGTCGTGGATGAGCTGGGCCAGATCCTCAATGGAGTAGATGTCGTGGTGGGGCGGCGGGGAGATCAGTCCCACTCCGGGCGTGGAATAGCGAACCTCGGCTATCCACGGCCACACCTTGTGGCCGGGAAGCTGACCGCCCTCGCCCGGCTTGGCGCCCTGGGCCATCTTGATCTGGATGTCGTCGCTGTTGACCAGGTACTCGCTCGTCACCCCGAACCGCCCCGATGCGGCCTGCTTGATGGCCGAGCGGCGCAGATCGCCGTTGGGATCGGGCACATAGCGGGCGGGATCCTCGCCTCCCTCGCCGGTGTTCGACTTGCCGCCGATCCGGTTCATGGCGATGGCCAGGGTCTCGTGAGCCTCGGCCGAGATCGATCCATACGACATGGCCCCAGTGGAGAACCGGGTAACGATGCTGGAGATCGGCTCCACCTCCTCGATGGGAATCGGTTCTCGCAACCCGGCGCGGAACCGGAACAATCCCCGGAGGGTGGCCAAGCGCTCTGACTGGGCGTCGACCTTCTCGGTGTACTGCTTGAAGATGTCGTAGCGCTTCTCTCGGGTGGCGTGCTGGAGCTTGAACACCGTTTCGGGATTGAACAGGTGATATTCCCCCTCGCGGCGCCACTGGTACTCCCCTCCCCCCTCGAGGGTTCGGTGGGCCCGCTCATCGGGGTTCTCCGGATAGGCGATGCGATGGCGAAGCCGTACTTCCTCGGCAAGCTGTGGGAATCCGATACCGCCCAGGCGGCTGACCGTGCCGGTGAAGCACTCCTGGATGATGGGGTGTCCCAAGCCGATGGCCTCAAATATCTGGGCCCCCACATACGACTTCACCGTGGAGATCCCCATCTTGGACATGACCTTCAGCACTCCCTTGTCGCAGGCCTTGATGTAGTTGCGATGGGCCTGATCCCTGTCATCGTCGGGTGAGAAGCCGCAGAGGTTCTCGTCGATCATCTGGTCGATGGTCTCGAACGCCAGATAGGGGTTGATCGCGGTAGCCCCGTAAGCCAGCAACAGGCAGATGTGATGCACCTCCCGGGCGTCTCCGGTCTCCACCACCAAGCCCACTCGGGTACGGGTCTTCTCTCGAATGAGGTGGTGATGCACAGCCGCAGTGGCCAGCAGCGAGGGGATCGGCGCCGAGTCGGAGTCGGCACCCCGGTCCGACAGCACGATGATGTTCTTGCCCGCCTTGATGGCCCGGCTGGCCTGTTCTCGAATGCGCTGGATGGCGATGCGCAGCCCCGGCCCACCGTCGTCCACCGCATACAGACACGGAACCACCTCGGTGGACCAATGGTCGTGGCCTCCGGGTCCGTCAACTTCCACTATGTTGGCCAACTGCTGGTCGGTGATAACTGGGTGGGGGGTGAAGATCTGACAGCATGAATCGGGCCGGGGATCGAGCAGATTGCCCTCGGGGCCGAGCCAACCGCAGGTGGCCGTGATGATCTCCTCCCGAATGGCGTCCAAGGGCGGATTGGTCACCTGAGCGAAGAGCTGCTGGAAGTAGTCGTACAGCAGCCGGGACCGATTGGAAAGAACGGCCACCGGGGTGTCGGTGCCCATCGACCCCAGGGCCTCTTTGCCGTCTCGGGCCATCGGAGCCAAGAGAACCTTGAGCTCTTCATGGGTGTAGCCGAACATTTGCTGGCGAATCAGCAGCGGAGTCTCGTCCGGCTCGGGCAAGGGCCGATCGACCAGGTCATCGAGATCCACCTGATTGTCAGCCAACCACTGCTCGTAGGGATGGGCCGAGGCCAGCTTTGCCTTGATCTCGGTGTCCCGCACGATGCGGCCCTCTGAGGTGTCGATCAAGAACATGCGTCCTGGTTGTAGGCGGCCCTTCTCCACGATGGCCACCGGGTCGACGTCCATCACTCCCACCTCAGATGCCATGATCACCAGGTCGTCGTCGGTCACCCAATAGCGGGAAGGACGCAGGCCGTTGCGGTCGAGGACCGCGCCGATAAGGGTGCCGTCGCTGAATACGATGTCGGCCGGACCGTCCCACGGCTCCATCAGCGAGGCGTAGTAGCGGTAGAAGGCCCGCAGCTCCGGCGACATCGACTCATGGTTCTCCCATGGCTCGGGGATCATCATGAGCACTGCCTGGGGCAGTGAGTAGCCGCCCATGTACAGCAGTTCCAGCACCTGATCGAAGCTGGCGGTGTCGCTCACCCCCTCGGCGCACACCGGGAACAGCCGCTCCAGGTCGCCGGGCAGATGGGGCGAACTCAACAGCGCCTCTCGGGTCCGCATCCAGTTGCGGTTGCCCTGAACGGTGTTGATCTCGCCGTTGTGGGAGATGAAGCGATAGGGATGGGCCAGGGGCCAGGAGGGGAAGGTGTTGGTGGAGAACCGGGAGTGGATCATGGCCAAGGCGCTGGTCACCCGGGTGTCGCTCAAATCGGTGTAGAACTCGCCGAGCTGGGGCGTGGTGAGCATGCCCTTGTACACGATGGTTCGGTTGGACAGGCTGGCGAAGTACCCGTAGGTCAGCTTGCGGGTCTTGGAGCCCAGTGCGCCGATATCGGCCTGGTCATCGGTCTCGTAGGCGACCTCGTTGCGAATCCGGGTGCGCACGATGTAAGCCCGCCGCAGCAGCGCGTCGACGTCAAGCCCGTCTCCTTTGTAGAAGGGCTGCCAGAACGATGGCATGGTAGCCAGCGCGCCGGCCCCTAACTCTTCGGGACAAGTCGGTACCTCCCGCCATCCCAGCGGGGTCAGCCCTTCCTCCTGGGCAATGGCGTCCATGGCCTGTCGGGCATGGACGGCGGCCTCCGGAGCGTCGGGCAGAAAGCCGATGCCGGTGGCGTAATGCCCTGCCGGAGGCAGATCGAAGTCGCACACTTGGCGGTAGAAGTCATCGGGCACCTGGATCAACAGCCCGGCCCCGTCGCCGGTGTTCACCTCTGCGCCCAGGGCTCCCCGATGCTGGAGGTTGCACAGCGCCCCGTAGCCCACCGATACGATCTCGTGGCGCGGTCGGCCCTTCAGATCCACCAAGAACCCGACCCCGCAGCCATCGTGTTCGTTGCGGGGGTCGTAGAGGCCCTGGGGATGTGGCAGCTGCGGCCAGTTCCTCATTGCGTCCTTTCCAGCGGGTTTGCGGCGTGTTTGGAGTGCGCGCCGAGACGACATTGGCCAGCGGCAGGGGTGCAATTTTACCGCCGCAGTTCAGTCTCCTACCAAGTCTGTTCTGCTCGGGAGACTCCCAAGAGGCATGATTACGGGGTGGAATCGCCTGTTGATGATGGGGCTGGAGTGGCTGAAGTAAGCGAAGACCGCGGCATTCGAAGCCTGCTCGACTTTATCGACGCCTGTCCGACGCCGTTCCATGTGGTCGACCGGGCCGCCGCCGTCCTGCGGTCTTCCGGATTTATCGAAATGAACGAAGCTGAGGAATGGGCCGATGCCACCGGCAGCCGCTTCGTGTGCCGGGGCGGCAGCCTGGTGGCCTGGCGGCACCGGTCCCACGAACAGGGGTTTCGCATCATCGGCGCCCACACCGACAGCCCCAACCTGCGGGTAGCCCCCCAGCCCGACACCGGCCACACCGGTTACCGCCAACTCGGAGTGGAGGTGTACGGGGGTGTGCTGCTCAACAGCTGGCTTGACCGCGACCTCGGGGTGGCCGGCAGGGTGGCCACATCCTCAGGCACCCGGCTGTTCCGAATTGACCGACCGGTGCTGCGGGTACCGCAACTGGCCATTCACCTCGACCGTGAAGTCAATCAAGACGGGCTCCGACTCAACCCCCAGACTCATTTGACGCCGGTGTGGGGGTTGGGGGTGCCAACCCTCGGCGAGTTCGCTCAAATGGCCGCTGAAGCAGCCGGACTCAATGCCGATGAGGTTCTGGCCTGGGATGCCATGCTCCACGACCTCACACCCTCGACCATTGCCGGCATCGACGAAGAGTTCATCCATGCCCCCCGCATCGACAACCAAGTGTCGTGCTGGGCCGGGCTTCAGGCCCTGATCGACGCTCCGGCTGACTCGCCTCCCAGTGTGGTGCTGTGCCTGTTCGATCACGAGGAGGTGGGCAGCACCTCGGCCCAAGGAGCTGCGTCCACGCTGCTGCCTACCGTGCTGGAGCGGATCGCGGGCAGCCGCGATGCCCTGCATCCCGCATTGGCCCGTTCTCTGTGCGTGTCGGCCGACGGAGCCCACGCCACCCACCCCAACTATCCCGAACGCCACGAGCCCGACCACCACATCGCCATGGGTGACGGGCCGGTGGTCAAGCGCAATGCCAACCAGCGCTACGCCACTGACGCGGTGGGCGAGGCCGCGTTCGCCGCTGCCTGCGAGAAGGCTGGGGTGGGCCACCAAATCTATGCTCACCGCGGCGACATGCCGTGCGGCAGCACCATTGGTCCGTTCGCTGCTGCGGCAACCGGTGTCACCACCGTCGATGTCGGCGTGGCCCAGCTCTCTATGCACTCTGCCCGTGAGATGTGCGGCGCCCAGGATCCCCTCGACTTCGCGCTGGCCCTCAGCGCGTTTCTCAGCGTCGCAAATTGACTCGGGCCAGCCGACGGGTTCGCTCGTAGGCCGACACCGCCACCAAGAAGATGGCAAAGAACTCCAAGCGACCGATGAGCATAAGCGCCATCAGCACTCCTCGGGCTGGCCGACTGAACACCAAATAGTTGGAGGTGGGCCCGGCGTCGCCTAGAGCAGGTCCCATGTTGCTCAACGCGCTGATGGCTCCAGACGAGGAAGTGATCAGGTCTTCACCCAGCGCGGCCAGCACAAAGGTGGCCACCAGCGCCGACAGCGCGTAGAGGGCCACCAGCCCTGCCACCCGCTGAAGCACCGGTTCGGACACCGCCATTTGACCCAGCTTCACCCGGGCTACCACCTGAGGGTGCTTAACCCGCAATAGCCCTACCCGCATGTACTTCGCCATCACCTGGGCTCTCAGTACCTTCAGCCCGCCGGCAGTGCTCCCCGTCATGCCCCCCATGACCATCAGCGGCAACAGCAGGGCCTGCGCGCCCGGAGTCCAAGCGGCGAAATCACCTCCCGGATTGGCGTTGGATGCATTGGAGAATCCACCGCTAGTGCTCAGGGTGATGGCACCAAAGAACCCGTTGCGAATGCTGTTGGGCAAATCGGACAGGTCGTCCGCCCAATTCAACAGTGACATAACCACCGCCGCCGCCACGACCGCTACGAAATATGTGCGGAACTCTGACGACCGCCCATAGGCCCGGGGATTGCCTGACATGGCCCGCCAGTGGAGGGTGAAGCTCACCCCGCCCACCAGCATCCCGGCCATCATTACCGCCTCCACTGCCGTGCTGTCGAAGTGTCCAATGGAATGGTCGTAGGGTGAGAAGCCGCCGGTGCCGGCGGTGGTGAAGGCATGGGCCACTGCGTCATACAGGCTGAGGCCGGCGATCATCAGGGCAGCCGCTATCGCCACGGTGATGCCGCCGTAGAGCGCCCACAGCCGCCGAGCGGTGGAACTCACGCGAGGCGCCAGTCGGTCGGAGGTAGGCCCAGGAGCCTCCACAGTGATGAGGCTCAGCCCGCCGACGCCGAGGAACGGCAGAATGGTCACCGCCAGCACCACCATGCCCATGCCGCCGTACCACTGCATGATCTGGCGCCACATGAGTACACCCCGGCCCGTCCCCTCGATAGGGCTGAGCACAGTGGAGCCGGTGGCGGTCATGCCGGACACCGCCTCGAACAGCGCGTTGTCGAAGCTTCCCAACGCGCCCGAGAACCACAGCGGTAGTGCTCCGAAAAGCGAGCAGCCGATCCACGTCCATGCCACTGCGGCAAACACGGACGCGGGTGGCAAGTCCTCATCCAGCCGGGTGAACGTCACCAACAGAACCCCCGCGGCCAACGCGATCAACGCCCCCAAGCCCAAGGCCACCTCGTGGCTCGACGTCGACGACCCCCACTCCACCAAGGTGGCAAAGAGCATCCCCGGCACCAGGAACAACAGGCCCAGCCCGACCACGAACCCCACTCTGCTGGTCACATTCCAGGGCCGGTCTGCCACCAGTTGGAGGATCGCCCCTTTGGCCACCGCCCTCGCCTGTCGGGCCGCCGACAACACCGCGGTCATGGTCCCAGCCTCATCGCCGCAGCCTCATCCGCTGAATCTCGCCTATACCCCAGCCGACCACCACTACCACCGGATAGATCGACAGCCGGCCCAAGAACATCAAGGCAATCAACATCCCCCGGGCCGGGGCTGCCATCACCTTGGCGTCGGCGAAGCCCGAGAGATCGCCCAAGCCAGGTCCGGCTGTGGCCAGGGCAGAGATCGACCCCGACACCGCGGTGGGCAGATCTCCTCCCAGCGAAGCTATGCCGAACACTCCGAAAGCGATGGCCAACACCCACAGGATCTGGAAGTTGTGGACCCGGGTGAGCGATGCCTCCGAAGCCACCGCCCCCGATACCCTCACTGGGACCACCGCCCGGGGATGGAGTTGCATCACCAGTTCCCGCCGTACGATGCCAAAGATCTCGATTACCCGGAGCAGCCGGAATCCTCCCCCGGCCGAGCCCGCCATTGAGCCCATCCCAATGAGCACCAGCAGCAGGATCTGGGGGGCGGCCACCCAATGGCCCCAATCAGCAGCTCGGAAGCCGGTGGTGCTGATCGATGAGGTGACAGCGAAAAACGACTCTCGAATGGTGTCCGCACCCCCGCCGGTATCGGTCCACGTCCAAGCCGTCACTAGCACCGTCGCCCCGAGGATCAGACAGGCGTAGAACTTCAGCTCCGTCGATCGCCACAGAGCCAGGACCTGCCCCCGCACCATCCACACCAGCGCGGCCACCGATACACCGGCCAGCGCCATAGCCCCGGCGCCAACCCACTCGATTGCCGCCGAGTCGAAGTGGGCGAATGAGTCTCGGTAGTTGGCGAATCCGCCGGTGGAGGCCGTGGTGAGACTGAAGGTGGCAGCATCGAAGGCTCCCATACCAGCTGCGGTGTAGGCCGCAAACACCAGCACCGTGAAGCCCACATAGGCTGAGACCACTCGTTGCGTGTTGTGTGACCATGTCCTCGCCAGCACCGCCTTGCGGCCCCGGCCCTCGGCCACCTCGCTCAACCGCCGCTGGCCCCCGAAGGCGGGCACCACAACCAGGGCGAACGCTAAACCTCCCAATCCTCCCAGCCACTGGGTCAATGCCCGCCATACGAGCAGCCAGGCAGGCAGTTCCTCGGGGTCCACCACGGTGAGCGAGGTGGTGGTGAAACCGGCCATCGACTCGAAGATGGCGTCGTCGACCCGGTCGATTTCTCCAGAAGCCAGGTAGACGACGGTTGAGATCACCACCAATGAGGCTGCCGTGGCCACCACGGTGGTCAGTACTCTGACCGCGGAGCGGTGCCAGGGAAAGCGAACCCGAGATGGGTCGCTCATCGACGGATCACCCGAAGAAGCGCTTCACTTCGTCAATGGTGTCGGGACGGGCAAAGACCACAATGTGGTCTCTGCTGCGAAGCTGGCTGCGGCCCCGGCCGATCTGTGGTTTTCCGTCACGCACGTAGGCACCTAGGAGCACATCTTTGGGCAGGCCCAACTTGTTCACCACTGCACCATCGGCCGCCGACCCCGACTTGATCTCGGCCTCGATGATCTCGAAATCGCCCGACAAGTAGGTAGCCACCTGGGCCACCTCACCCCGCACATAGCGGAGCACGCCGTTGGCGCTGGCCGTGCGGGGCGACAACGCCACATCGATTCCCACATCCCGCAGCAGCGTGCGCAGTGCCAGGTTGTGGAGTACGGCGATGGTTTCGTCCGCTCCCATCGACTTGGCGTACAGGCAGGCCAGAATATTGGCATCGTCCTTGCCGGTGAGGGCGATCACCGCGTCGAACTTGCCGATGTCCTCGGATTCCAACAGCTCGGCGTCGGTGATGTCGCCGTGGATCACCAGCACTGCGTCGAGCTCCTCGCTCAACTGTTGGGCCCGCTCCAGGTTCCGCTCAATGAGCACCACCTCGGCATGGCGCTCGCTCAGTCGCCGGGCCACGATCTCGGCTGTCCGGCCTCCGCCCAGCAGCATCACCCGGCGGTGGGTGCCCGGCGCTAGGCCCAGAAGCGGAAGCAGCGTGTCCCTGGCCCGCCGCTTGCACACCACCCGCAGGAGGTCGCCGGGCTCCAGGGTGGTATCGGCTCGGGGAATCCGGGTTTCGCCCGCTCGGGTGATCACCGCCACCAAGAAGTCCCAATCGGGCTCGTACTCCTCAGCGATGTCAGCCAGCCGCCGGTTGGCCCAGGGAGCGTCGGGGGTGAGCTTGGCCCCCACTACGAACACCTCGCCCTCGGCCATCACCGTCACGTCAGTAGCCCCTGGATACGACAGCAAATCCATGATCTCGTGGGCGGTCTCCTCGTCGGGATCGATGATGGTGTCAGCCTTCATCGCCTCCCGCAGTTCACGGGCGTCTTTCTCCCACAAGTTGCGCGATTGAATGCGGGCGATGGTGCGTCCCACTCCGTGCTGCTTGGCCAACAAGCAGGCCACCAGATTCACCTCGTCGCTGGCGGTGACCGCCACCAATAGGTCGGCCTTGCGGATTCCCGCCTCTCGCAGAATGTGGGGGTGGGAGCCGCTTCCCTCAACCGCCAGCACATCGAGGTCTTCGGCCAAATCGTGCAGCCTCTTGGCGTCGACCTCCACCACTGCCACCGTGTTGCCCTCCTCGCTCAGAATCTGG
>JAPOVT010000024.1 GCA_026708015.1 bacterium | reverse complement strand
GCGGGAGCGGGAGCGAGCCGCACCGTCGGCACCACCCCCCGCGGCCTCGAGATGTCCACCCGGTGATGCTCGTGCAGCCGATAATCGCCGCACGCCGGCGGATCAGCCGGCGGCGGACCCGACAAAGACGTGCCCACAATGCACGGATGACCGCTGAACAGCCACGCCGGCCGATCAGACGACGCCACCCCCACATGCACAAACCGGATATCCGACAACGACGACACACCGGTGTCCACCGCGGTCAACAACCCGCCCGTCTCAGTGCGATACGCGCCGAAATCCACATCCGGCGACGCCAAACCGCTGCGGGTCAACACCCGCACATTCAAATCAAACCGCACCGGACGCGACAGCACCACCCAGATATTCCCCCCCGGGCCGCCCCGCCGCTCGAACAGCACCTCGGCCTGATCATCATCGCGGACCACCACCTCCAACTCCCGGCGCGCCGACACAGCCTCCGCCCCCAAAGCAGCCCCCGACACCTCCAACGCCGCGACCCACACCCAATCATCCTCCACAACATTGTCATCGATCATCGGCACAAAAAACCGCGCCGACGACGCCCCCGCCTTCACCACCGCGGTATGACGCGCCTCATAGATGTCGCCGCCGGGGCCCAACGACGGCGCCCACAACCCCGCCGCCGCCTCAGGCTCCAGGGTGACAGCCACCCGGAAATCCGCCTTCGCCGCCGGCGACACGCTGACCGGCAAAACCAACTCCGACGACTCCAACCACGCCGTACGACGACCCCCCTCCAAACCGCCATAATCCCAACCCGCCGACACCGCATCCCCCACCGGACCGTCCCCATCGCTGGCCTGGATCGTCACCGTGTGCACGCTCTTCTCCGGATCCAACTCCACATCCGCAACACCCGGATCCACCAAAGTCAAAACAACAGACTCCGCCCCCTCCGGCTCCGCATCATCGGACACCCACACCGGGACATCCACCGACGACGCCCCCACCGGCACCAACACCCGCCCCCGCCCCACCAAACCCCGCGCAGACCGCACCCAAAAATCCCCGAACGGCTCCGCCGAACCCGACAGCAAGAACTCCAACGCGAACGCGGTCGGCGCGGCGCTCGACAGCGACACTGTCGCCGTCGCCGTGGCGCCCTCCGCCGCGGCGGCGTCGGGCGCGGCCTGGGCGAAGCCGACCACCACCGTCTCGGTGATCGTCACCGTCGCCGTGGTCCGCGGCCCCGCCACCAGACCGTTCGGCAGCGACCCGATTGCCAGGATCACCTCGAACACCTCGCCGTCGTCGGCGACGTTGTCCGCCGCCGTCGGGACCGACACCGTGCCGCGGGTCTGCCCGGCGGGGATCGTCACCGAGCGGTTGCCGGCGGTGAAATCGGCCGGGCTGTCCGCGGTGCCCGACGACCCCTTCTGGGCCTGCACCGTGATCATGGCCGCCGCGCCGATCGCACGCGACAGCACCACACCGATCTCGGCGGGACTGCCCTCGGCAGCCTCGAACGCGGCGGCCGACAACGACACCGACGCCTCATAGATCGTGGCGTTCGCCGTGCGCTGGGGCCCCAGCGCCACGCCCGCCGGCAGCATGTGACCCACGATGGAGATCCCGAACTGCTCCGCGCCCTCAGCCACGTTGTCGGCGACGGTGGGAATGTCCACGGTCGCCTCGGTCTCACCGGCGGGGATCGTGACCGTGAACGACCCGGACGTGAAGTCCGTGCCCGAGCCGGTCGCGGTCGACCCCGTCGCCAAAAGCGCAACCGGCGTGTCCACGCTGCGGGCCTGCGACAGCACGACCGTCACCTGCACCGGGTCGCCCTCCACCGCCGAATACGTCGCCTGCCCGAAGCTCACCGACAGGTCGTCGTCGACGATCGTGAACGACCCCGACCCGCCGCCGATGCCCGCCGCCGTGGTCGCCACCGCAGCAGTCACCGTCTCAGGGCCCTCCGCCGTCGTGTCGCCCTTGACCCGCAGCCGCAGCCGCGTCGCGAAGAAGCCCTCCGTGGAGCGCTTCCCCAGCAGGATCTGCACAGTGAACGACCCGTTCGTAGGCGTCACCGCGAACCCGGCATAGGTCACGTCGTAGTCGGCGCCATAGGTCGCGGTGCCGCCCAACGTCAGCGTCACATTCGTCGACGCCGCATGCGACCCCTCCATCCCCACAACCAGCTTGTACTCAGCCGTGCCCGAGTCGCCCTCCGGTGCCGACGCCGGCTCGAACCGCGCCGACAACGACAGCTCCGAATGGCCGATCACCGACTTCGCGAACCCGGCGTCGCCGCCCTGGTTGATCGTCAGCCCCTTCGGCAGATCCCCCAAAGTCACATAGAGCGCCTCGTCGCCCTCCGGCACCGTGTCGTCGGTGATCGGGATGCTCACCGACACCGACGCCGTGTTCGCCGGGATCGTCACCGTGTAGGGCCCGTCGCCGGACCCCGACAAAGCCGCCGACGACGTCAGCGTCCCGACATCGCCGCCGCCGTGCACCACATAGAACTGCACAACCGTCGCCGACGTGCGCACCGCGCCCAGCGCGAACACAGCCGTCGCGGTGCCGCCCTCGGCCACGGCGGCGGTCACCGACACCTCCACCGGCACCACCGTGCCGCCCGAGTCCTTGATCAGCATCCGCACCGCCCGAGAAGCCCCCACATCACCCGAAACCTCAGACGGGCCGACCCCCTGCACCGCCGACAGCGCCACCGCCCGCGACACCGCAGACTTGTCCGACGGCAGCGTGTTCGCCGCCGCCGCCGCGTCGAACAGCACCTTCTCGGCCGCCCCCGAACCCCCGACGAAGGTCACCAGACCCGACGCCGCGTCGAACGACACCCCCGACGGCGACCCCGACAAAGACAGAGTCACATCCTCCACCGGAGCCAGCACCGCCCGCACCATCTCACCCGCAGCCAAACCACGCGACAACCCGACCGAGAAAACATCGGTCTGAGCCGAACCGCCCTCAACAGCGAAAATCGTCTGATTCGGCGCCAACGACACATACACCTCAGCCCCCACAGGCGCCACCGTGAACGCAGGCGACATGCCGTACAGGCTGTTCGACGCGGTGCGGGCCTGGGTCTGGTTGGACAGCGGGCCATAGAAGCGGCCCGACGTCGCCGTCACCCGGTGCGCGCCGCGCTCCACCGGGCCCGCCTGGCCCAACGCCCCCGGCGACTGCTTCTTCGTGCACGAGTTCGTGGTGCCCGTCCACGGCCAGTTGTCGTCCCCGTGCGCCGCGCCGTCCTCGTCGCGCTGGTCGGTCAGCAGATCGTTCTTCCACCACACCTCAGGCTCCGGATTCGAACCCGAGTCATCCCGCACACAGAAATCCGCATAGCCGTTCGCCACCAGAGCGCCCTTGCCCGCCGCGTCCATCCAATAGATGCCCACCCCCGCGTCCGCGTTCGCCGACGTCGCGTCCGCATACGCACCCGACTCCCACAACCCCAGATGATCCCGGGCGTCCACCGACGACGTCGACCCCACCGCCTTGAACGCCGACACATAGGGCCCCAACAGGGCCGCCAGCGCGCCCGACCGCACCTCGCCCTGCACAAAACTGTCATACACCCCGATGTCGGTGGCCGTCGCGTCGCGCCGCGCGGTGGTGCGGAACAGCAGGCGGAACCGGTCCCCAGCATCGAGGCCGTCGGGCACCAGCGCCCAGTCCGCGGGCACCACCACATCGCCGTCAGAGTTCACGAAATAGTCGTCGTTGACGATCGTGTAGGCCAGCGACCCCTTGCCCGCGGCGACCGTCGCCGGACCCTGGCCCGCCACCTTCTCGATGCGGACCCGGATCGTCTCATCGGACTCCACCACCGCATCGCCCACAACCACCAGCTTGTAAGCCAACACCTGGCTGCCGTTCAACAGCACCTCCGCGCAGCCGCTCGTCAAAACCGTCGGCGTAGAGCCCGAGAACAGCCTCCAGTCCGAACCAAGGTCCGCGGTGCCCGCATCGTCCACACACAGCCTGAACAAAGACGGAGCGGACACAGACGTCGCCCGCACCTCCACCTCCACCTCCACGGACCCAGAATCGCCCTCCGGCCCCTGCGCCGACACGCCCGACGCGAACGACAACGCCACCGACCCCGAACCCTGCGCCCCCGCAGACACCGGCAACAACACCAACAACCCCGCCAACAACCCCAACACCAACAACACCCCCAACACACGACCTGGGTATCCGCCCCCCACACCGCGCCCGAACCCGCAGAGAACCCCACCGCCCCCAGCCCGCGCCCGAACCCCCCGAACACCCGACAAGCCAACCGAACCCACAGCAACTCCCGCCAAAACTCAAAACACCCGAAAACAGGCAACCGACAACAAACCAGACCCGCCCAAAACCCGGCCCAGCAACCCAAAACACTAACCCCCCCCCCCCCCCAACTCCAAATCAACCCCCAACCCGCCCGAACACCCGCCAACCAGCCGCCCCCGCCGCCGCCGCCGGCTCTCTGAGGTTCCCCCCTTTTCGTGGAGGCATGCTCTATAAGGAGGGGCTATGTCCAGACCACGAAGAAATTTCGACCGGGAGTTCCGCGATGGGGCTGCCCAGACCGTCGAAGATACTGGCCGGCCCGCGGCCTATCCCACCGTCGTCAGAGGAATCCAGACGATTCCATCGACATGCTCGAAGTGGCTGTCGCCCGATACTAGGTCGGCCCCGGTTTCCATGGCTTGGGCGGCTATCCAAACGTCGTTGGTCGGCAGGGGGCGGCCCTTGGCTCGAAGGGTCGCTGCTATTCGGGAGTAGCGGTCTGCGGTAACCGAGTTCACATCCACAAAAGTCGAATAAGGACTGTTGAGCACGGAGCGGAGGTCGGCGGCGTTTTGCGCAAAGCGCGATCCTCGCCGGAATCCGTAGAGAAGCTCACCGACTACGACGGCAGAAAACAGCAACTCCTCAGCCGCTCTCACAATCTCAGCGACCTGCTCATGTCCCCGCATGAGCAGGGAGTACGCGTTGGTATCCAATAGGACCCTCACGTCCAGGCATCCTCGTCGACGGTCCCGAGATCGGCGAGGGCGGCTTCGAACTCGTCGGCCTCCAGCGCGGTCCAACTCCCGATCAGGTGGTCAAGGGACGCTCCCACTGCCCAAGGCCGCTCAACATCCTCGCTCAGCCCCGCGCCCCGCCGAAGCAGCCTCAGCGCAGCTTGATTCAGCGAGATCCCCTCACCCGCGGCCAGCCGGCGCACGGCCGCACCCAACTCATCGCCGAACCCCCGAACCGTGAGCTGATCCACTCCGGCCTCCCCAAATGACTCGATAATGACTCAACATACCTCAATTTGATTCACCCTGGGTTTCGCGCAGGCTGTTTGTTGTGGTTTTCTGTTTTGCGGTGGTCGGTGTTCTCGGCAGCATAGGCGGCTTCGAACTGGTCGGGTGAGAGGTCGTCGAGGTAGCCGTGGATGCGCTGGGTGTTCCACCAGTGCATCCAGCCCAAGGTGGCGAACTCGACGCGTCGTCGATCGTGCGCCACGGTCCTTGCGGGCGCCCCGGCTCCAGCGGGCTGCTCCCACAGACGAGCTGCTGGACCAGCCACCTAGTGGGCGGTGAAGCTGATGGAGAGCAGGGCGTCGTCGGCGAGGTTGAGGAGGGGTTCGGGGTAGATGCCGAAGGCCAGGGTGAACAGCACCACGATGGCAATGGCCACCGCCGGACCGCGGGGGATACGCAGGCGGGGGGAGTCGGGGTCGGGAGCGTCTAGGAACATGGCCACCACGATCCGCAGGTACAAGAAGGCGGCTACCACCGCGAACAGCATGGCGATCACGGCCAGCCAGAAGGAGCGGGCGTCCACCGCGGCGGTTATCACCTCGAACTTGGCCCAGAACCCAGCGGTGAACGGAATGCCGGCCTGAGACAGCAACAGCACGGTAAATGCCACCGCCAGCAGCGGGCGACGGGCGGCCAAGCCCCGCACGCTGTCGATGCCGGTGCCCTCGTCGCCGGGGCCGCTCACCACGGTGACCACCGCGAAGCTGCCGACGGCCATGGCGGCGTAGGCGGCCAGATAGAACAACACGCTGGCCACGCCCTCGTCGGTGGCGGCCTGCACGCCGACCAGGATGAACCCGGCGTGGCTGATCGAGGAGTAGGCCAAGATCCGCTTCACGTCGGTCTGGACGATGGCCAGCATCGAACCCACCGCCAAGCTGGCAATGGCCAGTCCGAACACCACCGGCTGCCAGTCGTCGGCAAGTCCCCCGAAGCCGCCAAAGAACACCCGAAGCAAGGCAGCAAATCCAGCGGCCTTAACTCCAGCGGCCATGTAAGAAACCACCGGTGAGGGCGCCCCCTGGTACACATCGGGAGTCCAAGCGTGGAACGGCACCGCGGCCACCTTGAAGCCGAACCCCACCAGCAACATGGCCATACCGGCCAGAAGCAAGCCGTTGTCGCTCAGATTACTGTTCTGGAGACTGCCCTCGATGTCGATCAGCTTGAGCGATCCAGTAGCTCCGTACACCAGGGCGATGCCGTAGAGCAGGAATGCCGACGCGAACGCCCCCAGCACGAAGTACTTGATGCCCGCTTCCTGCGACTCGGCCCGGCGCAGGTGCATGGCCACCAGCACGTACACCGCCAGCGACAGGATCTCCAGGCCCAAGAACAGAACGATGAGGTTGTTGGCCGAGGCCATGGTGATGCCGCCGGTGGCCGACAGCATCAACAACACGTAGAACGCCGGACCGTCCAGGCTCTCCCGGTGCAAGAACCCGTCGGCCACCAGGGCGGTCAGCACCACGGTGCAGGCCAGCACAACGATGATGAACACCGAGAAGCCGTCCACCCCTATCGAATCTTCAATGGTTGAATGGGGGCCCCATTGCTCCACCCGTAGCCACACCGGAATGGCAGTGGCCAGCACCCCCAGCCCGGCAGCCACCGTCCAAGCCGCTGCGAACCAACTCGGCAGCCAGCGACCGGCCAGCGACACGATGGTCAACAGCACCACCGCGGCCCCCGCCATCACCAGATGGGGGATGAGGGGCAGCCACTCGATGTCGGGGATATCCACCTGGGCGAAGAGCGGGAGCATCAGTGGCCCTCCCCCTCGTCGCCGCCCATGAGGGTGCGGAGCTCCTCAAAGCTGCCCTCGGGCCGGTCATCCACGGTGGGCGAGTCGAACCCCTCGACCTGTTCCATATGAGAGATCAGCTCGTTGACAGCGGGCTCCATCCGCTCGATCACCGGCTTGGGGTACACCCCCAGAAACACGATGAGCCCCACCAGCGGCACCATTACCAGCTTCTCCTGCCAGTTGAGGTCGGGCATCGACCGGTTGGCGTCGTCGGGAGTGCCGTGGAACACCCGCTGGTAGGCCCACAACAGGTAGAGCGCAGCCAAAATGACCCCGGCAGCAGCCACCACCGCCCACCAGCGATGGGCCACAAAAGCACCGGCCAAGATCAAGAACTCGCCCACGAAACCGTTGAGGCCGGGCAGGCCCACCGACGACAGCATCACCACGGTGAACACCGCGGCCAGCACCGGGGCGGCCTTCTGAAGGCCGATCATCTCGGAGATCTGGCGGGTGTGGCGGCGCTCGTAGATGAACCCCACCAGCAAGAACAGCGCCCCGGTGGACAAGCCGTGGTTCACCATCTGGAGCAGACCGCCCTCGATGCCCTCGGTGTTGATGGAGAAGATGCCCAGCACGATGAACCCGAGGTGGGCCACTGACGAGTAGGCCACCAGGCGTTTCAGGTCGCGCTGCATGGTGGCCACCACCGCGCCGTACAAAATGCCGATCACCCCCAGGGTGAACAGCAGCGGGGCGAAGTAGCGGGACGCCTCGGGGAACAGGTACAGCCCGAAGCGCACCAGCCCGTAGGTGCCCAGCTTGAGCAGCACCCCGGCCAGAATCACCGACCCGGCGGTGGGGGCCTCGGTGTGGGCGTCGGGCAGCCAGGTGTGAACCGGGAACAAGGGCACCTTCACCGCAAAGGCCAGCACGAACGACAAGAAGATCCAGCGGGCGGTGATGGTGGGCAGCTCGCCCGCGCTCTGCGCCAGCTCCAAGACGTTGAAGGTGACGGCGTTGCCGGTCTCCCGGGCGGTGAGCAGCGCTAACACCAGCATCCCCACCAGCATGAGGGCCGAGCCCAGCATGGTGAACAAGAAGAACTTGGTGGCCGCGTACTTGCGGTTTTCGTGGCCCCACGACCCGATGAGGAAGTACATCGGGATCAGCACGATCTCGAAGAACAGGAAGAACAGCACCAGATCCAGCGCCAGGAACACTCCGAGGCAGCCGGTTTCCAGCACCAGCATCCAGATGTAATAGGCCTTGGCGTCGTGGGGCGGATCGCAGGCCACGATGGCTATGGGGAACAGCAGCCCGGTGAGCACCACCAAGAACAAAGAGATGCCGTCCACCCCGACGTGCCAGGAGATGCCGGCGGAGTCGATCCACTCGGTGAGCTGGGTGAACTGGAAGCCGCCATCGTGCTTGTCGAAGGCGGCCATCAGCCACAGGGTGAGCGCCCCGGTGGCCGCCGAGGTAGCCACCGCCACCGGCTTGAGCACCGTCGTCCGGGACGGTGCGATGAGCGCGATGACTGCCGCCCCCACCAAGGGCAAGAAAATGATGACCGGCAGAACGGTGGAGCTGCCCATTACCGCCCCATCCCATCAAGAGCCTTGCTCGACGATGCCACTGGAATTGCAGTCGCAGGCATCAGAACCCCGCCCTTGAGAAGAACCACGCCAGCAGCGCCACCGCGCCGATGGCGATGCCCAGGGCATAGCTGCGCACCAGGCCGGACTGCGACACCCGCAATCGGGAACCCGCCCGGCGGATCATGGTGCCGGTACCGTTGACCGCGCCATCCACCACCTGCTCATCGAATTGGGTGGTGCGCTCGAACGCCCGGCGGCCGGGACCGCCCATGAAGTTGGTGACGATCTCGTCGATGCGCCAGGCCCGGGCCAAGAAGGGATGCTCGATGCGGGCCGGGTCGATCCGGCGACGGATATAAACCGCGGCCCCGGCCGACACACCGCCCAAACTGCCGACGATGGCCACCAGGGCCAGCACCCACTGGGTGCCCCCGCCGAAGGGCAGATGGCCGCCATTGCCAAACAGGGAGGGCTTCAGCCAGTTGCCCAAGAAGTGGACATCGGAAGTGAACGGCAGGTTGAACACCCCGGCCACCATGGCCAAGCCAGCCAGCAGCACGAGGGGAACGGTCATCGTCCAGGGCGACTCGTGGGGATGCCGTTGGGGTTGTTCTTCGGTGCTGTCAGCCTCCGTGTCCGTCCAGCGGGGCGGGCCGAAGAAGGTCATCAGCACCAGCCGGGTCATGTAGAAGGCGGTGAGGATGGCAGTGGCCAACAACAGCACCCATAGCACCTTGTTCTCGCCGTAGGCGTAGGCCAGGATCTCGTCCTTCGACCAGAAGCCCGAGAACGGCGGAACCCCGGCGATGGCCAGCCAGCCGGCCACGAAGGTCATCGAGGTGATGGGCAGCAGCCGGGCCAATCCCCCGTAGCGGCGGATGTCCTGGTCGCCGTCCATGCCGTGGATCACCGAACCGGCCCCCAGGAACAGCAGCGCCTTGAAGAAGGCGTGGGTGACCATGTGGAAGATGGCGGCCACATAGGCCCCCGAGCCCACGGCCACGAACATGAATCCGAGTTGGCTGACGGTGGAGTAGGCCAGCACCTTCTTGATGTCGTTTTGGGCCACCGCGATGGTGGCGGCCATCAGCGCGGTGCCCAGGCCCACCCACATGATGAGGTCGGGCACCCAGCCGTGGGCCTCGGCGATGATCGGGCTCATGCGGGTGAGCAGGTACACCCCGGCGGTGACCATGGTGGCGGCGTGGATGAGGGCCGACACCGGGGTGGGTCCGGCCATGGCGTCGGGCAGCCAAATGTGCAGCGGGAACTGGGCCGACTTACCGGCCGCGCCCACCAGCAGCAGCACCACGATGGCTGACGCGGTGCCCGCGGCCACGCCGTTGGACTCTATGTCGAAGAAGATCTCGCCGTACTGGAGCGATCCGAAGGTCAAAAAGGCCAGGAACATGGCCACCAGAAAGCCCCAGTCGCCCACCCGGTTGGTGACGAACGCCTTCTTGCCCGCCGAGGCGTTGGCCTCGTCGGTGAACCAGAACGAGATCAGCAGGTAGGAGCAAGCCCCCACTCCCTCCCAGCCCAAGAAGGTGAGCAGCAGGTTGTCGCCCAGCACCAGCATGAGCATGGAGAAGGCGAACAGGTTGAGGTAGATGAAGAACTTGGAGAAGCCCTCGTCGCCGTGCATGTAGCCGATGGAGTAGAGGTGGATGAGGGCCCCCACCCCGGTCACGAACAGGGCCATGGTGATCGACAGCGGGTCGGCCAGAAAGCCGATGTCCACCGCCAGCTTCCCGGCCGGCACCCACTCGAACAGGGTGACCACCGTCTCCCGCTCGTCGCCGTCGTGGCCCACCAAGCCGATGAACACCAAAAGGGTGGCTACGAACGATCCGACCATCATGGCGGTGGCCAGCCAGCCGGCCCGGGGTTCGCCCAAGCGGCGGCCTATGGCCATCAAGACCAAGACCCCGGCCAGCGGGAAGGCGGGGATCAGCCAGACCAGGTCAACGAGCGTGCTCATTCACTCACTCCCGCGTATCCGGTCTTCTTGCCAAAACCATCGACTCATGACCCCGCTATCCCTTCAGCGCCGATAGGTCGTCGGCGGTGGCCTGGGGACGGCGGCGGTTGATAGCCACCACGATGGCCAGGCCCACCACCACCTCGGCGGCCGCCACCACCAGCACAAAGAACACCGACACCTGCCCGCCGATGTGGTTGAGCTCCCGCCCGAAGGTGATGAAGGTGAGGTTGACGGCGTTGAGCATCAGCTCCACGCACATGAACATGATCAGCGGATTGCGCCGTACCAAGAGGCCCACCGCGCCAATGGTGAACAGCGCCGCGGCCAGGATCAGGTACCAAGAGGCGGTGACCATCAATCGTCCCCCGCGCTCTCTTGGGCCTCGTCGCTTCGGGCCATGCGGCGGGACATCACCACCGCGCCCACCACCGAGATAGTGAGCAAGGCGGCGGTGGCCTCAAAGGCGTACACGTAATCGGTGAACAAATCGTCGGCGATCTGGCGCAGGTTGGAGTATGTGGATTGGTCGGTGATGTCCCGCGTCAGGATCTGGGGGCCGGACGGGCCGATAGAGCTGCTCAGGAGAAACGCCACCGCCAACACGAAGGTGCCCAGGCCAACCACGATGGCCAAGGTGCGCTGGCCGGTGATGGGCTCCACCGACAGGTCTTCGAGCCGGTCGACACCCAACAGCATGATCACGAACAAGAACAGCACCACGATGGCGCCGGCGTAGACGATGATCTGCACCGCGGCCAGGAAGTGGGCCTCCAGGTTCAGGAACAGCACGGCCATGCCGAACAGCGTCCCCACCAGGCTCAACGCGGCGTGAACCGGGTTGCGGGCCAGCACCACGCCCAGTGCCCCGGCCAGCACGATGACCGCGCACACGATGAAGACCGCGGTCTCCATCAGTGGTGGCCCCCATGGTCGTCGTGGTCATCGTTACCGAGGTCGGCCTCGTCTCCTTCATTGTCAGCCGCCTGGCCCCGCTCGGGAGATCGGATGCCATAGCCCAGCTCGCCCGACCAGGCCACCTTGCCCTCGTAGGCGGCCATGCCCGACGGCGACGTGGCCCGCACCCAGGCCGAGGTGTGCTCATCGTCGCCGGGTTCCCAGTGTTCCCACGGAAGCTGCTGGGGCCGGCCGTCATCGCCCACCACCAGCTCGTCTTTGGTGTAGATGGCGTCGGACCGGTTGGTGAACGAGAACTCGAACAGCTTCGACTCGGTGATGGCCTCAGTGGGACAGGCCTCCACGCACAAATCGCAGTGGATACAACGCAGGTAATTGATTTCGTAGACGTAGCCGAAGCGCTCGCCGGGCGACACCGGATCGTCGGGCGAGTTGTCGGCCCCCCGCACATAGATGCAGCGGGCCGGGCAGACCCCGGCGCACAGCTCGCATCCGATGCACTTCTCCATGCCGTCCTCGTAGCGGTTGAGCACGTGGCGGCCGTGGAAGCGCTCGGGCTTGGGGCGCTTCTCGTCGGGGTATTGGGTGGTGACCACCCGGCCCGACTCGGTGCCCTTCAACAGCTTGCGCAGCGTGACGGCAAATCCCTGGAGGTATCCCATTAGGCGAACCCTCCTTGCGGATCGAGTTCTCGGCGGTGGCGGGCGGCCCGCAAGGCCAACACCAGCATTCCGCCCAGCGCGGCCATGATGGCCAGCATCACGATCACCGCCACGCCCCGGTTCCAGCCCCGGTCGCCGGCCACGTCATAGGAGGCCAGCACCAGCAGCCACCCCAGCGAAAGGGGAATGAGCAGCTTCCAGCCCAAGTCCATGAGCTGGTCGTAGCGGAAGCGGGGCAGGGTGGCCCGCAGCCACACGAAGGCGAACAAGAACAGCATCAGCTTGGCGAAGAACCACAGCACCCCCGACAGCCAGCCCACGGTGGTGAAATCGGGGCCGTTGGGGCCGCCCAAGAACAGCGTCACCACGATGGCCGACATGGTGATGGTGTTCATGAACTCGGCCAAGAAGAACAAGGCGAAGCGGATGGAGCTGTACTCGGTGTGAAAGCCGCCCACCAGCTCCTGCTCGGCCTCCACCAGGTCGAACGGCGGCCGGTTCAGCTCGGCGGTGGCCGCGATCAAAAAGATCACCATGGGCACCACCCAAGTGGCCCACAAGTTCCAGTTCCACACCGACTGCTCGGACACGATGGTGTGGGTGGACAAGCTGCCCGACTTCAACAACACCGCGGCCAGCGACAACCCCAGCGCAGCCTCATACGACACCATCTGAGCCGAGGCCCGCACCGACGCCAGCAGCGGATATTTGGAGCCCGACGACCAGCCGGCCAGCATCACCCCGTATACGGCCACCGACGACATGGCCAGCACCAACAGGATGCCCACCGGAGGGTCGGACACCTGGAGAAAGGTCTCACGGCCGAACAGGGTGACGCTGCCGTTGCCGCCGCTGAAGTCACCCCCCACCGGGACCACGGCGAACACCAAGAAGGCGGGCACCAGCGACAGATAGGGGGCCAGCTTGAAGACGAGCCGGTCGGACTGCTCGGGGATGAGGTCTTCTTTGAAGAACAGCTTGATGCCGTCGGCCAGGGTCTGGAGGATACCGAACGGTCCGGCCAGGTTGGGCCCGATGCGGTTCTGCATATCCCCGATGACCTTGCGCTCGAACCAGATCATCAGCATCACGGCCACTAGCAACAGGGCGAAGGCCACCCCCACTTTGAGCAAAGTGATGAGTACCACGGCTAGGCCGACCTCGCCGTCATACAGCGGGTCGAGGCCGAAAACCGACGGACCGAGGTCGGCCATCATTAGGTTTGGATCCTCAAGTCGGTGACCACGGAGTCATTGTCGATCAGGGCTCGCACGTCCAGGTCGGGATAGTTGTAGCCGAAGGCCGCGGTGCCTCGGGGGACCCCGGGGTCGGCCACCACCGGCATGTCCAGCTCGCCCACGTTCGAAATCACCTGCACTTCGGTGTCCGAGTCAACCCCGACCCGGTCGAAGTCGTAGGGGTTCAAGGCCAAAACAGCATTGGGGGCCAGTTTGGCCAGCGATGGGGTGTGCTGGACCAGCGTGCCCCGGTCGTACATGCGCCTCGTCGACACCAGGCGGAGGCTGTACGCATCCACGTGGGGCACCGTGGTGGAGTCTTCGGGTGGGGAGAACACGATAGAGCTGTCGGCGGCCACGGCACCGTCGGCCATTGTGTCGATGGCCTCTAGGGAAACGTCTCGGTGCGATGGCGCCACTCGGGTGATCTCCTCCCACACGTCCTCGGGAGAGCCGAAGCCGAAATCGGCCCCCAGCATCCGAGCCAACTCGGTGGCGATGGCCCAATCGGCCCGCGCCGTGCCCGGTGAGGTGACGATCTGGCGCTCCCGCGTAACCCGGCCCTCCATGTTGGTGTGGGTGCCTTGGCGCTCACCGAAGCCGGCCGCGGGGAACACGATGTGGGCCCGGGCCGAAGAGGGATTCAAGAACAGGTCGGAGGCAATGATGGCGCCCACCGTTTCGAGGGCGGCGTTGGCTAGGTCTCGGTCGGGGAAATCCCCCAGCGGATCGGCGCCCAGCAACACCAGCACGTCGATGTGGCCGTTGGCGGCGGCCTTCAGAATGCCGCGGGCATCAGCGCCAAGGGCGGCGGGCACCGCGCCCCAGAGCTGGGCCAATGCCATTCCGCCGTCGCCCAGCGACACTCGACCGGGCAGAAGGCCGGGGGCCAGTCCCATGTCCAGCGCGCCGAGCACGTTGCCCCGGTGCAGCGCGGGCAAGAAAGCGATGCCTGGCCGCCCTCCAGCGGCCAACAGCTTGGCGAACCGAGCTAGTCCGGCAACGGCGTCCACGGTGGGACCGGCCGTCTCAGCCAGCGAGGGGCGGCCGATGATCACGGTAATGGGCTTGTCGGCGCGGTCGGCCAGCGCGGCCGCAGCAGCAGCCAAGGCGTCGCCGGGCACGCCGCCGATCTCCCGGTCGGGTCCGGCGTCGATGTCGCCACCCACGAGGGCGGCGGCAACGGCGGCGGCTTCGGCAGGACGATGGTGCAGCCGGTGGTCGGTCAGATGGCTCAAACCGGTGGCCCGGGGCGTGAGCTCGATGAGCTGTACGCCATCGTTGACCACGGCGTGGCGGAGCCGCAGGTAGAGGGTGCCCTGCTCCTCTTTGGGGTCGGGCGCCATCAAGATGACGGTTCCGCCCGGAGTACAGGCCCGGTCGATGGTGGCCCGGGGTAGGCCCAGCACCACATCGGCGGGCAGGCCGTCGTCGAGTTGGGCGTCAACGTTGTCGGTGCCGATAACCCCTTTGGCCAGTCGAGCCCAGGCGTATTGGTCTTCGTTGGTCAAACGGGCCCCGCCCAACACAGCCACCGACTGAGGACCATTGTCTTCGACTGCGGCCCGAATGGCGTCGGCCGCCTGGGTAAGGGCCTGGCCCCAGGAAGTCTCAACCAGCTCGCTCCCGCCGGGGTCGGGTCGGCCCAATGGGGTGCCCCGAATCAGCGGGGCCTGAAGCCGAAGGTCGCTGGCAACAGCTTCAAAAGAAAAACGATCTTTGTCGGTGAGCCAACCCCAGTTGACCGCGTCGCTGTCAACCCCCTGGTAGCGCAGCACCTGGTCGCGGGAGGCCTGCACCACCACCCGGTCGCCCATCGGATTGGGATAGGTGGACTCCACTTCGGTGAGGTCCCACGGGCGGGCCTTGAACCGATAGGGCACCGCGGTGAGCGCGCCCACCGGGCAGATCTGCACGGTGTTGCCGCTGAAATAGGAGGAGAAGGGCAGGTCGGGGAAGGTGTTCACCTGGGTTTGGTCGCCCCGGTCTTGGAAGGTGATGAGCGGGTCGCCCGCCACCTCGTCGGCAAACCGGGTGCAGCGGTCGCACAGGATGCAGCGCTCCCGATCCAAGTACACCAGGCTGTTCACCGGGATGGGCTTCTCGAAGTGGCGCTTCTCCTCGATGAACCGGCTCTCTCCAGGGCCATAGGCCATGGTCTGGTCTTGGAGGGGACACTCGCCGCCCTTATCGCACACCGGGCAGTCGAGTGGGTGGTTCAGCAGCAGAAACTCCAGCACCCCGTCTTGGGCCTTGCGGGTTTGCTCCGAGGTGGTGTCCACCACCATGCCCTCGCTCACCTCCACCATGCAGGAGGGTTGCAGGGCGGGGCCCCGCCCGGCGTCGATGTCCACGATGCACATGCGGCACATGCCCACCGAGCTCATTCGGGGGTGGTAGCAGAAGTGGGGGATATACACCCCGGCCCGCTCAGCGGCGGCAATGACCCATTCGCCGGGCTGGGCCTCCACCGGCTGGCCGTTGACGGTGATGTTGACCACGGTCTCTTGCTCGCTCACGACATGGCTCCTGCGCTAGTCGTGACCGCGACCGCGGTGGCGGGCAGATAAGCCTCAAACTCGCCGCGGAACCGCTCTAGGGCAGAGGCGATGGGCGATACGGCCGACGGCCCCAGCGGGCAGATGGTGGTTTGGCGGGGAGGCCAGTTGATGCCAGGGCTGATGTTGTCGCACACGTCCATCAGCAGATCCAGATCTTGGGGGCGGCCCTGGCCGGCCAAGATGCGGCTGAGGATCTTCTCCAGCCAGGAGGTGCCCTCCCGACACGGCGTACACTTGCCGCAGGATTCCCGGGCGAAGAACCGCACCACGTTGTGGCAGGCCTTCACCACGTCGGTGGTGTCGTCCATCACCACGATGGCGCCCGAGCCGAGCATGGAGCCGGCCTGGTCCACCGTGGTCTTCTCCAGCGGCAGGTCGAGGTGCTCCTCGAAGAACCAGGGGGCCGACGCCCCGCCGGGGATGAAGGTCTTGAGGGTGCGGCCCGGTCGCATCCCGCCGGCGTAGCGGGGATCGAAGATGATCTCGCGGAAGGTGGTGGTGCCGAAGGGCACCTCGAACACGCCGGGGGTGGCCACATGGCCCGACACCGCGAACACCCGGGTTCCGGTGGAGCTGTCCGCCCCCATGGCGGCAAAGGCGTCCCCGCCATTGGACACGATCCAGGGCAGGTTGGCCAGGGTCTCCACGTTGTTCACGATGGTGGGCTTGCCGTAGAGGCCGATGGAGGCCGGGAAATAGGGGGGCTTGAGCCGGGGCATCCCCCGGTCGCCCTCCAGGCTCTCGATGAGTGCGGTTTCCTCCCCCACGATGTAGGCCCCGGCCCCCCAGTGCAGGGTGATGTCCACCGAGAAGTCCTCGGCGCCCAAAACGTTGGCGCCCACATAGCCGGCCTCATAGGCCTCGTTGAGGGCGGCAGCCAGCCGCTCCTGGGCGTGGGCCATCTCGCCTCGCACATAGAGGAAGCACTGCGACAGGCCCAGGGCGTAGCAGGCGATGAGGCAGCCCTCTATGAGCTGGTGGGGATCGCGCTCCATGAGGAGGCGGTCTTTGTAGGTGCCGGGTTCGGACTCGTCGCCGTTCACCACCAGATAGCGGGGCCATACCCCCGGCGGGCAGAACCCCCACTTGACCCCGGCGGGGAACCCGGCACCGCCCCGGCCCAGCAGGCTGGCGGTGCGAACCTCGCCGTGAACGTCGGCTGGCGCCATCTCCAGCGCCCGCCGCAGCCCGGCATAGCCCCCGGTGCGCTCGTAGCCGGCCAAGGTGTGGCCGTCTTCGATGTCGAAGCGGGAGGTGATGATCCGCAGGTCGGAAGGGGCGGGCGCGCTCACGAGCCGAATCCTTGACAAAGACCGCTGGTTCGCAAGTGATTGGCCATTGCGATCATGATGCTGAACCACCGTTGTCGGAGGGGTTGCGGGCCATCCAGGCCGGCTCGCCTTGGCCATCGGGGGGCGACACTCCGGCCCGGCGGTCGTCGCCGATGTGCTGGCGAACCTTGGCCAACTGGCCGTGGGGTGCCACCCCGGCGGCATCGGCCCGCAGATCGGCCACCAACTGGTCGAAGTCCTCGGTGGTGACCTGGTTGCGATAGCGATAGTTCACCTGGAGACAGGGGGCCTCGGTGCAGGCGGCAATGCACTCCACCGCTTCCAGGGTGATCTTGCCGTCATCGGTGGTCCCGCCGGGTTTCACTCCCAAGGTGTCCTCGGCGTGGTGTATCAGGGCCGAAGCGCCCAGCAGATGACAGGAGATGCCGTTGCAGATGTTCACCATGTAGTCGCCCACCGGCTCCCGCTTGAGCATCTCATAGAAGCTGCACGTGCCCATGACCTCTGCTGGGGTGACCCCCACCAACTCGGCGATGTGGGCCATGGCGTCTTCGGCGACATAGCCGTCTTGTTCTTGGGCCAAGTGCAGCAGCGGAATGAGCGCGGAGCGGGGAACCGGATATCGACCGATGACCTCCCGGGCGATGGCGAGGTTGTTGGGGTTCAGGCGGGCCATGGCTTAGCGGTCCACCTCCCCCATGATCGGGTCGACCGAGGAGATGATGGCCACCGCGTCGGCCACCATGCCGCCCTGCATCATGTGGGGCAGGGTTTGCAGATTCACAAAGCTGGGGCCGCGGATGTGCATGCGGTAGGGCACCGCTGAGCCGTCCGACACCATGTAGCAGCCCAGCTCGCCCCGGGGGGACTCCACTGCGGCGTACACCTCGCCGGCGGGCACCTTGAATCCCTCGGTGAAGATCTTGAAGTGGTGGATCAACGCCTCCATCGACTCGTCGATGCGGGCCCGAGGCGGTGGGGTGACCTTCTTGTCCTGCACCCGGTAGTCGCCCGAGGGCATCTGGTCGAGGATCTGGGCCAGGATGCGGATCGACTCCCTGATCTCGTTCAGGCGGATGGCGTAGCGGTCGAAGCAGTCGCCGTAGGTGCCCACCACCACATCGAAGTCCATCTGGTCGTAGGCCAGATAGGGCATGTCCCGGCGCAGGTCCCAGGGGTAGCCGGTGGAGCGCAGAATGGGTCCGGTCACCCCCAAGGCCAGGCACTCGGCGGTGTTGATGACCCCCACGCCCTGCAACCGTTCCCGATAGATGGGCTGGCCGGTGAGCAGGGTGTCGAACTCGTTGAGCCGGGCGGGCAGGGTGTCGATCAGGGTGAGCACCTCGTCACGCCAGCCGTCGGGCAGATCGGCGGCCACCCCGCCGGGGCGGATGTAGTTGTGGTTCATCCGCAATCCGGTGATGGTCTCCAGCAGGCGAAGGGCCTCCTCGCGCTCCCTCCAGCCGTAGATCATCATCGACACCGCGCCGATGTCCATGCCGTTGGTGGCCTGGAACAGCAGATGGGAGCTGATGCGGTTCAATTCGCACATCAGCATCCTTATCCAGACAGCTCGAGGAGGAACCTCCAGGCCCAACAGCGCTTCGGTGGCCATCGAGAAGGCCAGCTCGCTGAACAGCGGGGCGGCGTAGTCCATGCGGGTGACGTTGGTGGGGCCCTGGAGGTAGGTCAGGGTCTCGGCGGTCTTCTCCATGCCGGTGTGGAGGTAGCCGATGACCGGCTTGGACCGCATCACGGTCTCCCCCTCCATCTCCAGCATGAGCCGCAGCACGCCGTGGGTGCTGGGGTGCTGCGGCCCCATGTTCATGATCATGCTGGTGTCGCTGGCGTTGGATTCGGCCTCCAAGCGCTCGCCGTCGTCCTCGCCGATGCGGAGCACGGCGCTGTCCTCCCGGCGGCGGACGGCCTCGTCGGTGGCGGCCTCCACTGTGGCTTCCGGGGCGCTCATCGCGTCGCCTTGAACTGGACCGGAATGAGGATCATGCCCACGGTGTTCAGCGGGATCATCGCGTCGCCTTGAATTGAACGGGGATGCGACCGACCGCGAAGTCCTTCCGCAGCGGGTGGCCTTCCCAGTCGGGGGGCATGAGGATGCGGGTGGGATCGGGATGGCCCTCGAAGGTGATGCCGAACATGTCGGCCACCTCTCGCTCCAATGCCTCGGTGCCGGGGAATAGGTCGAACAGGGTGGGCACCACCGGATCATCAGCGGGCACTTGAACCCGCAACCGCGTGCGGCCCGGCGCGGCATGGGAGATGAGCGTGACCACCAACTCGAAGCGCTCCGGTTCCACCTCGGGGGGCAGATCGTGGCGGCCGGGATGCTCCAAGTAGTCCACCGCGGTCACGTCCAGAACTGAGACATAGCCCTCGTCGACCAGCCCGGCCACTGTCTCGATGAGCTGGTCGCGGGAAACGTGCAATACCGGCGTTTCGGCGATGTCGTTCATGTACGAATCGCCACGCCGGTTGCGCTCTGGCCGTCCTGCTGGGCGACGGTGAGGTTGGCCCCGGCCCCGGTCTCGTCTCGGCGGCGGGTGATCTCGCCGCTGGTGATCTTGTCGTGAAGGGTCAAGATGGCGTGCATCAGCGTCTCCGGACCGGGCGGGCAGCCAGGAGCGTAAACGTCCACCGGCACGATCTGGTCCACCCCCTGCACGATGGCGTAGTTGTTGAACATGCCCCCGCTGGAAGCGCACACCCCCATGGAGATCACCCATTTGGGCTCCATCATCTGGTCGTAGATGCGGCGCAGGATTGGCGCCATCTTCTGGGACACCCGGCCGGCCACGATCATCAGGTCGGCTTGGCGGGGCGAAGCCCGGAACACCTCCATGCCGTAGCGGGCCAAGTCGTAGTGGGCGCCGCCGGTGGCCATCATCTCGATGGCGCAGCAGGCCAGGCCGAAGGTAGCCGGCCAGCAACTCCGAGCCCGGGACCACTTGACCAGGTCTTCGAGCTTGCCGGTAACGAAGTTGTGATCGACCCCCTCAAGCCCGCGGTCAGCGATGGCCTTGGGATCACCCACGAGCGGTAGCTTCATTTGCAGCCCCTCCGTCGCAGCTGGCACCCCCGAAGTCTCATGCCGCCTCCTCCGGGGCGCCTCGTCCGTCTAGGCCCACCCGGCGGATTGTGGTGTCGCTGGTGCGGCGGGCGGACACCTGGGGGTCACGCCGCCACATTGGCCGGGACGGCCCCCAGTCGAGGGCGCCGTTGCCGATGAGGTAGACGAACGACTCGAACACCGCCAAGGCGAAAATCCCCATGGCCACCAGTCCGAACAACCCCAGTTCCCGGTAAGACACCGCCCACGGGTACAAGAAGATGATCTCGATGTCGAAGACGATAAAGATCATGGCGATGAGGAAGAACCGGACCCCGAATCGCTCGGGGGCGTCGGTGCTTTCCTCCACCCCACACTCATAGGGGGCCAGCTTGGCCTTGGTCTGGCGTCGGGGGGCCAGCAGCCGGGAGGCGCCGAAGCTCAGGGCGGCGAACAGCACGGCCAAGACTCCGAGGGCGAGGATCGGCAGGTACTGGCCGGTCATCGCGGTCTACCCCCCCAATACGATCATGGGGCCGCGCCTTCGCCCTCCAGGCGACGGCGGACTTCCAGGTCGCGGGTGTGGAGCATCAGCAGCGACGCCAAGAACAACAGTCCCGAGCCGATGGTGACCAGAATACTGGGCAGTCGGAACCGGCCTAGGTTGCGCTGCATGAGCACGGAAATGACCGGCTCGTTGGGATCAACCACCGTGGGGGGCGGGGCTTGACCGGCTACCGGCGGATGATATTCCGACCGCTGGACTTGCACCACCGTGTAATTGGTGGGGTGGCGGGGCATAGCGCTGGTGATGACCTTGTTGCTGACCCGCTCCCATACCCCGTTGTTGAGCCGCTTGGGCTTGCCCCCCTGCTGGTAGGCATCCAGCACCACGAATGAGTTGCTCTGCGCGTCGGTCTCGCCAAAGCCCAGATCGGCTTGGGCGAGATAGTCGCTGGCCGCGGTGATGGCCTCGCCGGCGGCCTGGGTGGTCTGAAGGTTCCAATCGCCCAGCTCCAGCCAACCTAGGCGCTCGACCTCATCAGTGAGATCGGGGGCGACGCCCTTCAGCTCGCTCAATGTCAGGTCTTCGTTGCGGATGCGCTGCTCCTCGGCCAGGCGCTGCACCTCGTTCTCAATCTCATCGCCCATAAGCTTGCGGGGGTCGTCGTCGGCCAAAGCGTCGTTGAAAGTAGTCAGATCAGCCCGTATTGCCCCGGCATCGATGGAGTCCAGTTCGGCTCTTTGGGTGCTGCTGCCCATCACCCGGACGATCTGAATGGCCTTGGGCAGGCAGTCTCGGTCGCCCAGGGTGGCACAAGTCAGCGGGTTGGGGAGATCGTCGAGAATCTCGGGGGGTGGATTGGCCACGTTGTCGGTGATCGACGGGTTGCCGATGTGAATGGCTTGCACCTCCCAGGTGGGCCGAGCCCCTTGCAGGCCGATTCCGTACAGCGACCAGATGAACGCCATCATCACTGTCCACCCGAAGATGGCCGAGATGGCAATGAGGGAGCCGAGGCGGAAGCCGGTGTTGGTGGAGATGATGAGCCACACCGATCCCATGAGGATGGCCGAACCCAACAGCACTGTCAGCAGACCGCGGATCTCGTTGTCGAACGAGATGGCCCCCAGGGCGCTCATTGCGGAGAGAATCGAGCCCATGCTCACAACCCCCGCTCATAGGCCACGATGTCGGCGATCTGCTCAGCAGTCAGCGTGCCTGGTCGGATGCTGCCATCCTCCAGGGTGCAGAAGCCGAATATGGGGCTGCGCTCACCCGAGTCCCGGTCGCCCACACATGCGCCGAAGGCCGGCATTTGGCCCCCGCCGTCGCCCTGGCCGAAGTTGCCGTAGCCCACGCCCTCCTGCGAGCCGATGGTGACAAAGCCCTCGTGGCCCTCGGCGCTGTCGAACTGCCGGAGGGTGGCGCCGTTGGTGAGGTTGGGCCCGAACCCGCCGCCGCCGGGGATGTCAGCAGGAATCAGATTCCCAAGCTGAGCCACCATCGCGGCCTCGGCATCCGACCCCCTGATCAATACCATTGGACCGGCGCCGGGTTCTTCCTCGGGTCCGGTGAACCGCCACGAGTCCCGCGGGGTGTGGCACCGGGCGCAGCCATAAACCCCGTTGTTGAACAGCAGCTCGCCCCGCTCGGCCGATGCCCCATTTACCTCCGGGAGATTGCGAATGTACTGTTCGCTGGTCTCGCGGATTTCTGCTTCGATCGTGGCGAGTTGGCGGGCGGCGGCCTCCGACGCCGTTTCTTCGCCTGCCGCGGCCACCACCGCAGCTTCGGCTTCTTTCTGCCTGGAATCCAGACCGGGATTGACCGCCAAAACGTCGTCTCGCACTTGGTTGATGAGGCCCGCCAACACCTCGCCCTCCACCTCTTCGGGGGAGATCTGGATGCTCTGGATGTACTGGATCAACTCGTCCACCTGCTGGGTGGTGAGGGGACCACCGCCGGGAGCGCCCCAAGGCTGCATGGGGGTGGGCGGGCGACCGTAGTTGAGGATGTGGCGCACCTCTTCTTCGGAAAAGCGGTACAGCGTGGTGGTCAGCGCGGGAACCTCCCACTTGATGGCGGCCACGAAGTTCCCGTTGTCGTCGGTGACGGTGTGGTCGGTAGTACCGCCGAGGCCACCACCGCCGTGGCAGCTGGAGCACGACTCTTCAAACAGACCGGCCCCCCGGCTGGTGAATTGATCCCTTGAGTACTCCAAATAGCCCTGCTGACGACCGGGCTCACCCAGCCAGTACAGCGGCAGAGCAACCCCGATGATGACCAACGTGACCAGGCCGCTGACCAGGGCAAGGTCGAGCTTGGAGGTCTCCAGTTCCTCGTCGCTCAGGTAGGGCTTGCGGTTGGGGGCCAGCTCTACTTCTGAGCCCTTTTCGCCGCGGCCGGCCCACAACACGTTGTAGATGAGATAGATGGCAAAGCCCACGATGGCCACCACCGCGATGGCCATGCCCAGGTTGCGCTGGGTTGAGGCGGCAAGTAGGTGCATCAGTGCGATGCTCCCCCAAGACAGCTTGGGCCTTCAGGCTCCTGACCGGTGGTGTTCACCCCGATGGGCGGCCCCTGGATGACGGTGCCGGTGCGGATGATGAACTCCCCTTTGGCGTTCACCGACATGGCGAACCGGTCCATGCCCCGGGGGGCGGGCCCGCCCCGCTTCTCCCCCACCTGGTTGTAGCGGGAACCGTGGCAGGGGCACTCGAACCACTGCGAGGTCAAACAGTTCGGCACCCGACAGCCCAAATGGGGGCACTTCTGGAACAGGGCAACCAGCCCGGCCTCCATTCCGGACAGCTCCGGGGCGCTGTAGGTGGCTTGCGCTTTGGGCAGGGCCGCCGCGGGGTACTCGGTAACCCAGGCCCGGCCCTCGGGAAGGTACAGAAACCCGTTCTCGCCTCTAATCTTCGACTTCACATCGGCGACCAAACCGGCGTTCACATCGGCGCCGAAACCGGTGACAAAGGGCGGCCAAAGAAAGGCCACGCAGGCGGCGCCGAAGCCGGTGAGGCTGAAGCCCATCATGGCCACGGTGCTGCGGTTCAAGAACTGGCGGCGGCTCACCCCAACGGCGTCGGGATCGGGTGGGGTCCACTCCGCCACCGATGCATCGGCGGCCTCCACCAGCTCGGTGCCCGCGGTCTGGCGGGCCAGTACCGCAGCCCGCTCCACCTCTCGTCCGGTGGGAGCGTCGGGTGCTCCGGCAGGGTCGTCGATGTCCACCTGGCCCCGGTCCCGGCGACGGGTCTCCCGAGTGAGCCGCCCTTCGGCCGCCATGGTCTCTCGTCGTCGGGCCGCGCCGATCAACACGATCACCGCGGCTACCACGATGATCGGTATGGCGATGGAGAGTGCGACACCCATAGTCAGTTCCTACAGATCGAAGAAGAGCCCGACTTCCCACGGGAAGACGAAGTTGAAGCCGGGTCCCCTGAAGAAGGATCCGATGAGAACGAGGATCGCCCAGAACATCAGGTGGATGGTCATGAGTGAGATGGCGAACTTGCGATCTTCGGGCTTCTTGTTGGGGTTGCGGTCGACGTAGGGCGCCAAAATCAGCAAGAACAGCGCGATGCCGGGGATGGTCACGCCGGCCACCATCGGGTGGAACATGGTGAGCAGTTCCTGGAGGCCGAGGAAGTACCACGGGGCCTTGGACGGGTTGGGCGTCTCGTTGAAGTTGGCCAGCTCCAGCAGCGGGGCGTTCACGAAGATCGAGAAGATCAGGGTGAAGGCGGTGAAGATCAGCGCGGCTACAAACTCCACCACCAGCAGGTGGGGCCAGACGTGGACCTTGTCGGTGGGGGTGGCCTTGACATCTTGGATGGAGCCCGACTTGACCACGGTGAGCAGCCGTTGGGTGCCTCCGCCGGGACCGGTGGGCTCGGGCTGGGCCGGTCCGGCGGGCATCGGGGCCGCGGCCACCGCGGCAGCCGCTGCCGGGGCGGCACCGCCAGCCGCGGCCTGGTCGCGGGCCGACTTGGACCGGTCCAACAGTTGATCGGGAATCTTCGGACCGCCCGAGCCCTCATCGGCGCTGGCATTGGCCGACTCCGCTTCCGAGGATGCGGGCGCGGCCTCGCTGCCGCCGCCCTGTTGGGCTTCGGCGCGCTCACGGGCCTCTTGGGCTCGCTTCAGGAGGTGTTCGGGGACTTCCGCCATGGGCTCTCAGATCGGGCCAGAAATGTCGTTGCGACGACGCTTCTAGAGCGGCCCGGAAATACCTCCGTCCTTTCTTACTCGCCAGAAGTGGATGGCCATGAATATGACGATCACAAAGGGCAGCATCAGCACGTGCAGCACATACCATCGCAGGAGCGTGTCGGTGCCGATCTCCACGCTTCCGAGCAACACAAAGCGCACTTGATCGCCGAATACCGGGGTGAACCCCATCATGTTGGTTCCCACCGTCACCGCCCATAGGGCCAGCTGGTCCCACGGGAGCAGGTAGCCGGTGAACGACAACAGCAGGGTGAGGGTCAACAAGATGACCCCGATAACCCAGTTGAACTCTCGGGGCGGCTTGTAGGCCCCGTGATAGAAGACCCGGGCCATGTGCAAGAACACGGTGATGACCATGAGGTGGGCGGCCCATCGGTGCATGTTGCGCACTAGCAGCCCGAAGGCGACGGAGGTTTGGAGGGTGTAGATGTCATCCCATGCCTGGGCGGCGGTGGGGCGGTAGAAGAACATCAAGAAGATGCCGGTCACGGTGAGCAGGATGAACAAGAAGAAGCTGAGGCCGCCCAAGCACAGGGTGTAGCTGACCTTTACCGCATGTCGCTTCACTTTCACCGGGTGAAGGTGGTACAGCACGCTGTTCATGATCACGTAGCTGCGGTTGCGGGGGCTGTCGCTGTAGCCCTTGCGGAAGATGGAGCCGGGACGGAAGATCGACGACCAGGCCTGCGACCCCTGCATATCGCTCATCATTTGGCTCGCGGCCTGCTTGGCTCGCTCGCTCGCCGGTGGTCTGGGCTGCTTTGCCACGTTGCTCCTGAGTCCTCTTATCCGTTCCGGGCCTTAGTTCTAGGTCAACCGCATGCCGTAGCCGTAGCCGTAGCTGGTCATTCGCGTATGCGGGTCGCCGTCACCTCCGGGATCGCCCAGTCGGCCCAGGGTGATCACACCGGTGGGGCACCGGTCCACGCAAAGGGCGCAGCGGGTGCAGGCATCCTCATCGATGGTGAAGATCACATGGTCGCTAGGGTCGACACCGGGCTGTTCGGCGCCCACCGCCAGGTCGACAGCATCCGGGGCGACCATGTGGATGCACTTCCACGGGCAGATGTCCACGCACCCCTCGCACATGATGCACTCGGACTGATCGATGTGGATGAACTGCTTGGGCTTGACCTTGCTCTGGAGGTAGTCGTTGTCCACCTCGACCAGCACGTAGTCGTCGCGGAACTCAGGCATGGGGGGGTTGGCATCGCTGCTAGCCATCAGACTGTGCTCCCCTCTCTCACGATCGGTCGTCCATACTCAGACTTCTCCACCTCGACTGGGGCGGTCTTGCCCCGGTTCTGCCACACCATCCAGCCGGCGATGTTCCCGGCCAAAGCCAAACCGTAGATCAACACCGCGATCACATCGCGCAATACCAGGTAGGGAAGGTCGAAGGGCAGAGCCCAGGAGATGATGCCCTGGTTGCCCACGTAGTAGCCCTCAATAAGACGGTCTTTGCGCCAGCCCAGCTCGCTGTCGGCGTACACCAGCCACTGGTGGGGCACCACGCCGTAGAGCCAGAAAAGCAGGAAGAAGACCAGTGCGGCACCCAGCATGGCCTCGCCCCAGGTGTGGTACTTGCCCACCGGCCGGCGACGGGCATACTCCAAGAAGGCGACGATGCCCAGCACGGTGACCACCAAAGAGGCGGTGAAGGCCACATTGAAGTACGGCGCACCCAATCCCTCGTCGTACTGGTGGACGGCGATGAATGCCCACAGTGCCAGATAGAGGACGAAACATCCTCCGAGGGCCTTGTAGAACTTGGTGACGGCGATGTCTATGGGCCTGTTCGCGGCCACGGTCCTCCCTTAAATGGGTGCGGTCGCGATTGATAGTAGTAGCCCCACGCTGCACTTCTACACATCAGAGTGACTGCTGCTCATGCCCCTACGAGGCGGATGCCACACCAGCGTCAGGAGCGCCTCTTGATCAGGCGGCGGCGGTAGCGTGAAGGTGCTGGATGATGTTGAAAAATTCGTCGAGGTCGAGGATGGGAAAGATGGTTTCGATGCCAGGGGGGGGTACAAACCAAGACTTCCGTAGTGGCCCCAGAAGTTCTCAAGCCATCCATAAAACCCCAGCATATCAACCATATTTGTCGGATCTAGATGCTAGGCAGTATCCAGACATTTCCAAGTCATCCCCAGAAATTGGGGAACAGGACCACATCTCACAGCCGCCAGGGTAAGGGTCGCGGGGCCGGGCAAGCACCAAGACGGGCAGGGTTTGTATTTGCGCGTGACCTAGACCTGAGCAAGAAACCCTGACCCGGGACACCATGGCATGTGCCCACACATCGTCGCCGTGGGACCAGTGCCACCACTCCTTTTCGTAGGGGACGAAACCCGCGGCCGGTCGGAACCAGACCCGCACCGGAAACCACTGGTCTCAGGCGTTCCAAATGGCTCAGGCTCGTTACTTCGATTTAGCTTGAAGACACCAGGTGCAAGCCTCTTGGATGGCTTTGCGGCTTGTCTTGGGTTCCCATGTTTCCGCCAGCGGCCCGGCTGTTGTTCTCAAGTCCGATCAGCTCACCGGCGTCCAATACGAAGACTGTCATCCAAAGAGCTGGGCTCGCGCCGCTTCAAGCTCTTCGGCAGTGATCTTGCCGTGCTCAGCCTCCCAGTCGGATATCACCTCACCCAGCCTCTCTGAGGCAAGCTCCCTGCCTTCGGCGTCGGTGAGCCATGCCGACAACTCGCACGACAGCGACTCACCCGCCATTTCGACCAACTCGTCCATTCCCTGGACGTTCTCGGACCCGACATCAACGCCGCGCCTTTTGGCCTTTATCGCCAAGCGCCTTCGCTGCGCCGGTGAGTGCCTCACGCCCATATCCGCCTGTCTCCCTGCTACCAACTCACCGAGCATAGCCCGCAACAGCCTAAGGCGGCACTGACGATTGAACTTGATGGCCGCGGCTGGCCGTCTATACGGAAGGACGGTCGCCGGTAGCTCTGGGCCTCGCAGCCAGCCACGCGTCTATCTCAGAAGCAGGCCAGCGAACGGCGCACCTGCATCGCGCCCCCACACCCTCAGTGTGTTCTACAGCTACCCGCCGATTCCTCATCATTGGAGTCATCTCGAAACAGATGTTCACTCAGCGGCTGTGTTGTGGAGGTGTTGGACGATGTTGAAGAATTCGTCGAGGTCGGGGGTGGGGAAGATGGCGTTGGGGCCCTGGGGGGCGAGGTCGGTGGAGGGGGATTCGTAAACGCGGCCGGGGTCGATGGTGCCGTGTTGGGTGAGGTAGTCGATAACGAGGTTGACGAAGTCGCCCCCGGCCACCTTGATGCCCTCGGCCATGAGGTGTTGGAGCGCCCGGTCGACGGTGTTCTCGTTGAACAGCCACTTGTTCAACTCAGCGGCATCCACCTCATCGGGCGGATCGAGCGGTGAACCCTCGTCGTCCTCGCCCCAGTCGAGCTCGTCCCACTCGTCCTTCTCGTCTTCGGACAATTCGTCGTAGACGATGCCCTCGCGCACGAATTCCAGCTGCACCGACACACCCTGGGGCGGAACCAGAAAGCCGTCTTTGATGGCGTCGTCGAGCGAGTAGGCGTCGGTGGGCACGCCGGTCTCCAAATCGAACAGGTCGTAGGTGTTCTTGTTCACCTCGTCTTTGGGGGTGGCGGTCAGCCCCACCAAAAGCGAGTCGAAGTAGTCGAAGATGCCCCGGTACTTGCGGTACACCGACCGGTGGGCCTCATCAATCACCACCAGATCGAAGTGCCCCACACCGAACCGGCGGACGCCGTCGACCCGGTACTCGTCGATCTTGTTGACCATCGTCTGATAGGTCGACACATACACCCGCCCGTCCTCTGTGCCCTCGGTCACCAGATTCACCGGCGCCGAATCCGGCAAATGCGCCTTGAACGCGTTCACCGCCTGGTTCACCAACGCCGTTCGATCGGCCAAGAACAAAACCCGCTTCACCCAGCCCGCCCGCATCAACAGATCGACCAAGGCGATCACCGTGCGGGTCTTGCCCGAACCCGTCGCCATCACCAAAAGCGCCTTTCGCTGCATGTCGGCCTCGAAATGCTCCGAGATCGCCCGGATCGCCCGCTGCTGATAATGGCGGTCTGCGATCCTCTCGCCGATGGCCAACGACGACAACTCCCGGCGGGACTCCCGCCGCTGAATGAGCAGGGCCAACTCGTCGGCGGTGTAGAAGCCCTGCACCCGCCGAGGCGGATACCGGGCGTCGTCCCACAGCCAATGCTCGTAGCCGTTGGAGCAGAACACCACCGGGCGCCGGCCGGACTCCGCCTCAAGGCAATCCGCTTACAGCCTGGCCTGCTGCTGCCCCACCCGGGGATCGACAAGGGCCTTCTTGGCTTCGACCACTGCCAGCGGACGGCCATCGGCGCCCCAGAGCACATAGTCGACATAGCCGACCCCTGAGCCCGACGGCATCCCCTGCACCTCGTACTCGATGTCATGTCCCTCTACGCGATCTGTCCACCCCGCCTCGACCAACAGCGCATCGATCTTGTACCGGCGGGTGTCAGCTTCCGACCAATCATGGGCCTCAACCGGCATAAACTCGGCCGCCCTCTTCGCCGCCGTAACCTGTTTGCGCAACTCGGCCAACTCAGCCTCAAGCTCCTCAGCGGTCCGAGTCGTCTCTGCCAACCGCCGGCGGGCCAGCAAATGTGCCTCAGCTTCCTGCTCCAGCCGCTCCTCAAGGCCCTTGCGTTCCTTCAGCGAAGTCCTCTCGGCCTGTCGCGCTTCCACCAGCTTGTGCGGATCGAAACGCAGCGACGGATCAGGCTTTGAAGAACGCCCGTGAATTCCGTCGTCGTCGTACTGTGGGAAGTGATCTGTTCGTTGGGATCGGCGCTGGTATTCGGCAAGTGTGAGTGATTCGTTCGTCATAGGGAGTCGGTCCCCCATCTGCTCGGCGGTGCGCTGCTTGCGAAGCTGGACGGGTCAATTGCGCCAGCAAGTGCTCCGAACGAGATGAGATAGTCCAATGGCAGCCAGCCGTAGCCACCCGCTCCCCATCCTGGTCCCCAGCTGTTTCGGACAAGCAGGGCTCGGACTTGTTCGTGTGTTCGAGCTCCTACCACCAGCACGGCATGGTAGGACCCCTGCGGTGCCGTCAACGGAGGCACCTCAATGGTGCCATTGGCCGTGGTCTGCTCGAACTCCGCCGTGACTTCTACTATCAGCGCCACAGCAAGGCCGATCGCCAGCTGCCTTTCTATGCCTTCTTCGATGCCGTCGTTGGCGACCGGCACAGAGAACAAATTGGCCTGGTGCCAGATGGATCTCTGAGCCGTCGACGGAATCCGATCGGTTTCATGAATAATCGCAGTATTGAACGGCCAGTCCGCCAAGCGGGGCTGGCCATCTGTCTGGAGGGCATCGGCGACTGCTTCCAGTGTTGTGCCTTCACGGGACGCTGTATCGCTCGCGACGCAACTTGACCACAAGGCATCGGGTGCGAGCGGCTCGGGAGGCTGGCTGCGACACGCTTCATGAGCGGCGGTCACGACAATGGGGATGCAGAGTGGTCGGAGTCCTTGGTCAATCGCGGGCGCGAGCATCGATCTCAAATCGACTGGTGGCCGAGCCAAGCTGCGCTGCCGCCTTGCGTCGTACCCGGCCATCGCCTAGCGGTGTTCATCTACTGATGCTGAGGCGGTCGCGCGTCGGCGATCCTGCACTACGTCCGCCCAATCGTCGTCGCTGGCGCTGATCTGGTCGATGGTGAACGCCTCTCGCCGTGCCTCGACGGCCGCCGTGATTCGATACTCGTCGACCGGATCGGCGTCGCTGTACTCGTTTCGCAGCACGAGCCGGAGCTCCGTCTTGCCTGGCTCCTCCAAACGTATGCCGAAGACTCGGCGGCCCACCGCACCCACAACGATCTTCTCATTGCGGACTTGTTGTACGGCCTCCCGAGCTCCGGAGGCACCAAGTCTCGCGAGGCGGCGACTTCGGATGGCCGCGTCGGTAACCACTTGAGGGGTGCCATCTGGGAAGTAGACATCACCGACCACGGTTGCCCGCCCACCGGCAATGGGGAGTGGCTCCGGTTTCGCCGTCGGCGCGGGTTGACGCGCTCGGTCGATGGCTTGGCTAGGTGGCTTGCGATGTGGCTCAACCTTCGGTTCAGCCATCGCTAGCTCTGCGCAGCCCAGGAACTCGTCGTCAGCAAAGGGGGGAGGCGGCTGTGTCGCGGAGCGTCGCGGATTCGAATCGATACCTGGGATCGTCCACCTGTAGCCGGTACTTCGGTCTTCGGGCAACGAAATAATGATCTCGTCATCAGTCCGGACGTTGAGTTGCTGGTCGCGCCAAGCCATGTCAACTGGCCAAACATCCGCAATGCCCACCACGGGTCGGCGTCCGGCGCCAATCGCCTGTTTGACTTTTAGCGGCTTCACCTTGAGCAGTTCTCGCAGTTCGTGCTGCGTGATCCGTTCGAGGTGGTACAGCTGCCTCGCGGCCGCCTCATAGCTCACGCCTGCTTCACGGGCAACGGTGTATACGTCCAACGGGCCGAGAGATGTCGCGTTACGGCGCGACAGGATGCTGTGTACGAGCGGGGGCGGCATCAGCAGTGCCCCAGCGAAAATCTGTGCAAGAGTCTCCCGCTCGATGTCGGTGCGCCCCAGCACGTCCGCTTCCGTATCGAGTACAGCATCGTGGCCGCCATCGAGTCGCCAGTGTCCGAGCTCGTGCGCCGCGGTGTACCGCTGGATCGGTGTCGAGCGTTCGGTGGTGATGAGGATGCCGCCTGTGCCCTCTGGCAGGTACGCGCCCAAGAGCCCATCGAGCGGGAAAAAAGCGAGCCACAAGTCGAAGCTTTCAATCAAACCGAACACGTCTACTTGGCGCTTCTGATCCACGCCCGCCTCGTTCAAAAGCCGGTTCGCAGAGCTTGCAGCCATGAGTCGGCGTGTGTGTCCTGAGGGCACGGGCTACTCCGTTTGTTCAGTTCGGGAGGCCCCGGGTCGTCCCGCTCCGGCGAGGAACTCAGCAAAGCGCAAGACCTGCTCCTTGTCCTGGTCCGACAGCGCCTCGGTCGCCCGATACAGGGGAGCATTCATGTCGACCTCTGCACCCTCTTCCCCAAGTAGCCACGCCACGGGGCGGCGATAAATGCGGCCGAGACGCCTGAGTTCGAGAGACGAGACGCGCCGCTTTCCGGACTCAATCGCTGACACGCTTGCTCTGGGGATGTCCAGTGCAGCCGCGACATCCTCTTGAAGGAGCCCGATGTACTCGCGCGCTTCCCGTAGCCGCTGCGCGAGAACCATCTGCTCGCTAGCGTCGGATTCCGGTACATCCATGCTCATGATCTGTCCTTTCGCTGGTGTGGCACTTCAGAGTCCATTTGTCCCGTCTTAGCGGAGGCAACTGCGATTGCCGTGGCCCAGCCATTCTCATGGGAGGCGGAGATGTGGAACTTCGAGATGCCAAGCGATCCGGCCTGTTTGGCAGCCGAACCTCGCAACGCGACGCTTGGAGCTCCCGATTCCGACGATGTGATCTCGATGTCTTGTGGGAATCTCAACAGGACGGGCAACATCTGTTCGTAGCGCTGGTAGAGGTTTCGCGCGGCAGTATCCAAGGTGCCAATGTCTGGCTCATCCAGGTCGGGAGACCATGAGAATCCGGGACTCTGGTACAGCGTCTTGGGGAAGAAGGTGCCGGCGACAGTCTCTACACCCGGAGTATCAGTCTCATTGAGAGCTTGATCGAGCGCATGGCGGATGGCTTCGTCCTCAGAGCCGGGGTTCTCAATCGTCATCACCAAGTGAACGCAGCGACCACTCTGCTGCCTGGCCGTATGCGAGAGTGCCTGGAGCCACGCTCCGCTCAACGTCTTGGTCGCACCGAGTAGCTCGCTCATGACTCGACGAATGGCGCGTCTTGCTTGTGAATTTGCTGGTGCAGCATCCGGCTGAGGGCTGTTGGAGAAGCGAAATCATCTTTGGTGAGGTCTTTAGGGTTGACGAGACGCCCTACTCCGCACGCCTCTTCGACCTGACTAATCACCCACACTGCTGAGAGGCTGGCAATGCCAGCACCGGAGTCACTTGGGGCTTCACCGATGCTGGCGAGCAATGTGTTCACATGGACCTCAAGTTCGCTCTCGCTGAGCCCGCGGACATCGACTGCGCTCTCGGGTTGGGTCTGAGGCGGGGAAATGCTGCCCGTGTCGATGTCATCTTGCACGACATAGATGTTAGATTATCTGACATTCGCTGTCAAGGACATGACTTCACTGTGGCTTTTCGGGCCTAGCTTGCAGCGCCGATGCAGGAGGGGGCCTGCGCTGAGAACGGCAAGCCCCACTTGGGTGGGTAGCCCAGTGGCAAGGGCCGTTGGTCGATCCGAAACACCTGCTTGATGCGGCCCGGCCCATCCACTGAGTGTTCGGGGTGAGCGACTCGGGCGTACTTGTCGACCTCGCAGAATAGGTTCTGACAGTCAATGAGCTGAAGAGAACGACCCCACAAGTCCCGAAACGGCGTCGGCATCGGGGTTGTCTCAAAGAAGTCAGTCGCCGAATCCGCCATCGCTGCGATCACACCGGCCGCGTCGAGGCCGCCGGTGTCCGCGAAGCACTTGCCAATACCACGCAGAGCGCCTGGGCCCGCCACAACGAACTCCATCTCGTCGAATTCGAAGTACGGCGAGTAGTTCAGATCTACGGCGTACTGAAACGCCAAGAACGGGCCAAACGACTGCACATCGCACAGCTGCTCATACAGGGACCTCAGCGAACGGGCTTTCTCAAGGTCTGCAAGCACACCCTCCCGCAGCAGCATCTCAAGGAGAGACAGATGGTTGCGATGCTTGCGATCTGCTCCCAGCCGCGGATTCGGCATGATGTACGCCGCCGAATACACGCGTCGCCCTTGGTCGAGCAGCTCGTCCAATGCTTTCGCGTATGCTTCGGCGCTGAAGCCAGTTGCTGTCGGCTGCCCTACGCGATCAACCAGGTACTCCCAGGTGTCGATCCGGTTGAAAATCTTGAACAGCAGAACCCGCAGGATCGTGTCGAGAGCGTCGTGCTCATCGTCGTAGATCACATGATGGAGAAGGTACTGACTCACTCGATCCGACGCGCGATACGCATTCGTAAACCTGTAGCGGCCCAGAACGGGATCGTCGGTCCACGGGCTAGCTTCTCCAGACACACGGCGAAAGAAGATTGCCTGCCGCTCGGCCGCCAGTCGCCAATACGACCAGAACACCTCCGTCACCCGCACCCGCCGCCCGCCGAGTTCAATCTCCCAACTCCCCCCCATGGGAAATCCATCTTACGAAAGACCTCGACTGTCAACGACCTACGTCAGCTTTAGCCCGGGTGGCAACGCCCCGCTGATACCTCGCCCGCCGCCTCGGCGAACCCCTCGCCACCTGCGGGGCGTTGCCCACAGGAAGCTGAATCTGCTTCGCATGGACGCTGCTGGCCTGATGTGTCCACCTTTTTTCGGTCTCGGTTTGTGAGAGTGGTGGGGTTCCGAGCTGGGAGGTGCAGCGATGCCGTTTTCGTATTCGTCGGAGTTCCGGGGGATGGTCCTGAGCAGGTCGAGGTCACTGACTACCATTAGAAGGGAACCTGACATGGTGCGTATCCCAAGTGACCGAGAGCCGACCCACCCAGGCTCAATGCTCTTGCATGAGTTCCTGCAACCCTTGGGGATCACTCAGCGCGATCTAGCCACTGCGATCAATGTGCCCTTTCAGCGGGTGAATGAGATCGTGCTGGGGCGACGTGGGATGACCCCTAGTACCGCACTACGGCTTTCCCGATGCTTGGGAACGACCCCGGAGTTCTGGATGAATCTGCAATTGCGCTGGGATCTCTACCGCACCCAACGAGACGAAGCCGAGCAACTCGACGGCATCTCGCCGCTAGTGGCTTCCCGCTGATTGCGCCCATAAACCGCCTCTCGCGTGGGTTGGGCCGTTAGCGTTGGGCGAGCGTAATGTGGCACGGGACCGGAGGCTGTTCCGGTCGGAAGTCACACCGGAGGAGTGTTGGTAGAAGTACCCGAGCATCTGCTGCAACGATCGCGAGATCGTCGCCGTGATCTCGGCGCGACTACTGGCGACGAACCGGCGGCAGAGGTCCCGCCGTCGGAGACCGCCGCCGCTCCCGTAGTAGCCCAAACCCAGGCGCCGGCGGCTGCGGCAGTGCCCTCTTTGCCCGAGCTTCCCGACCTGGAACCGGAGTCCGAACCTCTGCCCGAACCGGTCAAGCCGTGGGTTCAGGCCGCTCTGACTCGCAAGAAAATCCCGGTGTGGGCCGTTCCGGTGCTCATCTTCCTGCCGTTCTGGGCCATCATCTTCGCCGGCACGCTGGAGTCTCCCGAGCGGGACACCGAGATCATCGCCTTGGGCCGGGAGGTCTACGACGGCAGCGGCGGGTGCGCCGGCTGCCACGGCGCCGAGGGCGGTGGAGGGATCGGCCCGGCACTGGTCGGCGGCGAAGTCTTGAATGCATTTGTCGACTGGCGAGATCACGTGATCTGGGTGGTCAACGGCTCGCCCCCGGAAGGACAGGTGTACAACGACGAGGGCGATGTCTCTGCGGAAGGCATGCCCGCCAACGGCGACAAGCTCACCGCCCGGGAGATTTTGGCCGTGGTCTACTTCGAGCGGGTGGAGTTGGGCGGGGCCTCCGAAGCCGATCTGCACGATCTCGAAGAGCTGTTCGAAGCCGAAGGCGTGTTGCACAATCAGTTCGACATCGGGCAAACCTTCCCCAGCACGTTGAACGGCCTGATGGCGAGCGCCGGGATCGGAGCGGGCTGACGCCTCGTCGCGATCTGCTGGTCGTCGGCGGCGGTCCGGCGGGAGCAGCCACCGCCTATTGGGCGGCCCGACACGGCCTCGACGTGGTGGTGGTGGAGCGCAAGGAGTTCCCCCGCGACAAGACCTGTGGCGACGGACTGACCCCCCGGGCGGTCAAATCGCTGCACGACATGGGGTTGGGCGATGAGCTCAACCGCTGCCACCGCTATGGAGGGCTGCGGGCGGTGGCTCACAAGCGCACCATGGAGCTGGCCTGGCCCCAGCACTCGGTGTTCCCCGACTACGGCTATGTGGTTCGACGGCGGGAGCTCGACAAGCTGGTGGCCGACCACGCGATAGCAGCCGGTGCCGAAATGATGCTGGCCACCGAGGCCACCCAGCCGCTCCTGGTCAACGGGGTGCTCGACGGAGCGGAGGTGGTGGACAAGGCCACCGGGCAAACCAGTCAGATCCAGGCCCGTTATGTGGCGGTGGCCGACGGGGCCAACTCCCGGTTCGGCCGGGCCCTGGGCACCGCCCGAGACCGGGCCTATCCCCAGGGCATGGCCATCCGCACCTATTTCGAGAGCCCGCTGCACGACACCCCATGGATCGAGAGCGCACTGGACATGCGGGACCGCAACGGCAATTCGCTGCCCGGCTACGGCTGGATCTTCCCGCTGGGCGACGGCTGCGTGAATGTGGGCGTCGGGCTGCTGTCCACATTCCGCGACTACACCTCGGTGAACACTTCGCACTTGATGCGGGAGTTTGCGGCCACGCTGCCCGCCTACTGGGAGATCGATCCCGACCGCCCGCTGATGGAGCCGGTGGGAGGGCGTCTGCCCATGGCCGGATCGGTGTACCCCAAGGTGGGACAGAACTACCTGGTGGTGGGAGACGCGGCCGGATCGGTGAATCCCTTCAACGGCGAGGGCATCGACTACGCCTACGAAACCGGGAAGATGGCCGCCGACTTGGTGGCCGAGGCCACCGCCACCGGCGACGGGGAGGTGATCCGGCGGTACCCGGAGCTGCTGGAGGAGAACTACGGGGCTTACTTCCGGGTGGCCCGGATATTCGCCCGGCTGATCGGCAAGCCGGCGCTGCTGCGGCAACTGACCCGGATCGGCATGCGGTCTCGCCCGGCCATGGAATGGGCCCTGCGGATCATGGCCAACCTCATGGACCCCGATGACCCCGGACCGGCCGAGTACATCTACAAAGCCGCGGCGAGGGTCTCCAGGGCAACCTCAGCGCGTTAACTGGCAGTCGGCTCTTGCTTCAAGGCGGACGCGAACGCCTCCACCGTGGTGTCGATGTGATCGTCGGTGTGGACCAGGCTGGGAAACAAGGCCTCGTAGGGGCCGGGAGCGAACGCCACGCCAGACTCTAGGAGGGCATGGAACACCCGGGGATACACGCCGTTTTCCGCGGCAGCTTTGGCCTGGTCGAAATCGGAGGGCGCGTCGGCACAGAAGAATACGCCGAGCAGTGATCCCACCCGGGGCACGGTGCAGGCGACACCAGCCGCCGCAGCCGCCTTCACCATGCCGTCGGCCAGACGGGCCGCGGTGTCGGTCAGGCTGCGGTAGACATCAGGGGTGAGCTGCTCCAAGGTGGCCAAGCCGGCGGCAGTGGCCAGCGGGTTTCCCGACAGGGTTCCGGCCTGGTACACGCCGCCTAGCGGGGCCAGGTGTTCCTTGAGTTCGGCCCGTCCGCCGAACACGCCGATGGGCAGTCCGCCACCCACCACTTTGCCGAAGCACCACAGGTCGGGGGTCACTCCGAACCACTCGGTGGCCCCACCGGGGGCCAGGCGGAACCCGGTGATGACCTCGTCGAACACCAGCAGGGCACCGGCCTCGTCGCAGGCGGCTCGCAGCCCCTCCAAAAAACTGGGAATCGGTGCCACCACTCCCATGTTGGCCGCCACCGGTTCCACCACCACTGCGGCCACCTCGACGTCCACCGCGGGAATCTGGTTGTAAGGGGCCACCACGGTGTCGGCTACCGCTCCGGGGGTGACGCCGGCCGAATCGGCCAGGCCCTGATTGGCCACCCCGCTGCCCCCCGCGGCCAGCAGCCCGTCGCTGTGGCCGTGGTAGCAGCCAGCGAACTTGATGATCTTGGTACGGCTGGTGGCCCCCCGGGCCAGGCGTATGGCGGCCATGGCCGCCTCGGTGCCGCTGGAGGTGAGCCGGGTCCAGTCCATGCCAGGCACCCGGTTGCACAGCGTCTCGGCCAGCAGCACCTCGCGCTCGGTGGGTGCTCCGTAGCTGGTGCCGTCGGCGGCGGCCTCAACCACTGCCTCAGTGACCGCAGGATGGGCATGGCCCAGAATGCCGGGGCCGTAGCTCTGCACATAGTCGATGTAGCAGCGCCCCTCCACGTCCCACACGTAGGGGCCCTCGGCCCGAGCCACAAAGTACGGCGTGCCCCCCACCGACCGGAACGAGCGCACCGGCGAGTTGACCCCCCCAGGAATCACCTGCTGGGCCCGCTCAAACAACCCCTGATTAGTGGTCATCCAGCGATCCTAGCGGTGTGTCCAGAGCTTCCCCCCGTGGTTCTGGTTTGTGCGGGGCTCAGTTGGTGTCTTTGATGGTGCCGGTGGCGGTGGCGTTGGCGAGGGTGGCGGGGCCTCGGGGGTTGGTGAGGGTGACTTGGAGGGTTTCGTCGCCCTCGGCGCGGTTGTCGGGCAGGGCGAGGACGCTGATCTCCTGGTAGGTCTGGCCGCCCCGGAAGCTGACTGTGCCGGTGGCGCGGGGGATGTGCCAGTCGGTTCCCTGTTGGGCGGTTATGCCGGTGATCTGGTAGTCGACGGTGATGGTGCGCCAGAACGTCTCGGTGAGGGTGACGGCGAACCGCAGCCTGCCGCCCTCGGCGGCGGCGGCATCGGCGATTTTGATCTGCCGGCCCGCGGGGGGCGGGGGTGGGTTGTCGTCGTCGGCGACGGCCACGGTTGCGGTGTTCTGGGTTGTGGAGACGGTGTAGCCGGTTCCGGTGCCGGCGGTGAGGGTGACCGTGCCGTCGGTTTCGTCGGTGTTGTCGCCGGTTGTGGCGACGGCGAGTTTCGCAGCGCCGCTGGTTGGGACGACAACGGTGCGGGCGCCGGTGACAACGCCGTAGTCGCCGGTCTGGGTGACGGTGACGGTGACGGTCAGCGGGCCGGCCGGGGCAGGGGTGGCGGTGACGGTGAACACCGCTGAGGCGCCCTCGGTGATGCCCGGCCCGGCGGCGACGCTGATCTGGGGAACGTCGTCGTCGGCGACGGCCACGGTGGCCGCGCCGTGCGCGGTGGACACGGTGTAGCCGCTGCCGGCGTCGACGGTGAGGGTGACCGTGCCATCGGCCTCGTCGGTGTTGTCGCCGGCGGTGGCCACGGCGACGGTCTTGGTTCCGCCGGTGGGGATCACGACGGTGCGGGTGCCGGTGGCGGTGCCGTAGTCGCCGGTCTGGGTGACGGTAACGGTGACGGTCAGCGGCGCCTTCGGCGCGGGGGCGGCGGTGACGGTGAACGCCGCGCTCTGGCCCTCTGCGATACCGGGGCCGGCTGTCACACTGATCACGGGATCGGGGACGGGCGGCGGGGGCGGGGGGTCGTCTTGGGGATCAGTGTCGGGGGTGTCGGGGTCGTCTTGGGGATCAGTGTCGGGCGTGTCGGGATCTTGGGGCGGGGGGTCGTCGTCGGCAACGGCGACGGCGGCCGACCCGCTGGTCGCGGACACGGTGTAGCCGCTGCCGGCGTTGAGCGTGAGCGTGACCGAGCCGTCGGGCTCGTCGGCGCCGTCGCCGGCGGTGGCCACGCTGAACGCGGTGGTTCCGCCGGTGGGGATCACCACGGTTTGCGCGCCGAGGGCGGCGCCGTAGTCGCCGGCCTGGGTGACGGTGACCACGACGCTCAGCGGCGCGGGCGGCGGCGGGCTGGCGGTAATGGTGAACGCCGCGGTCTGGCCCTCTGCGATGGCCGGCCCGGCGGTGACGCTGACCTGCGGCACGACGGCGGGCGGCGGCGGGGTCTGCGGGGTTTTGGCGCGGCAGGCTTGGAGGCGGTCGAGCTCGGCGTAGATGTCCTGCCACAGCGCGTTGGGCCCGGCGCCCTGCCAGTTCGGCGTCTGGCGGTCCGGCCTCGCTTTGAGGTCGGCTGTGGTGTAGGTGTCGGCGCCCAGCATGGTGGCATGGGCCCGCCCGAACGTGTCGACCAGGTCGGGGCGGGCCCCGTTCCACGGGTCGCCGGCCTTGGCCAAAACCTCGGCCAGCAGGGCCGCGTCCGATGTGCGGCAGGTCGGCTTGGGCGGGGGCGGCGGGGGGTCGTCGTCGGAGACGGCGACGGTGGCCGCGGGCCTGCCCGGCGACACGGCATAGCCGCTGCCCGCCCTCAGGGTGAGGGTGATCGACCCGTCGGGCTCGTCGGTGCTGTCCCCGGCGGTGGCCACGGTGTGGGCGGCCGAGCCTGTCGTGGGGATGACGACCGTCGCCGGGCCGGCCGCGGCGCCGAGGTCGCCGCTTTGGATGACCGCCACCGACACCGTCAACGGTGCTTCGGGGGCGGGTGTGGCGGTGACGGTGAACACCGCGCTCTGGCCCTCTGCGATCGCGGGGCCGGCGGCGACTGCGATCTCGGGCGCAGCGGCGGGAGCCGGGTCGTCGTCGTCTGAGACGTCCACTGACGCCGCGCCCTTGGCGGCGGACACGGTGTAGCCCGTGCCCGCGCTCACCGCCACGGTGACCGATCCGTCGGCCTCGTCGACCTCGTCGCCGGCGGTGGCCACGGTGTGGGCGGCCGAGCCTGTCGTGGGGATCACAACTGTCGCCGTTCCCGTCGCCGCGCCCCAGTCGCCGGTCTGGGCCACGGCGACGGTGACGGTCAGCGGTGTTTTGGGCGCGGGGCTGGCGGTGATCGTGAACGACGCGCTCTGGCCCTCGGTGATGCCCGCGCCCGCGGTGACGCTGATCTCGGGCACCGCCGGCGGCGGGGCCTTCTTGGGGGCGGGGTCGTCGTCTTGGACGGCGACGGCCGCTGTGCCGCGTGTGGCGGACACGGTGTAGCCGGCGCCGGTGTTCACGGTGGCGGTGATGTCGCCCGCGGGGGTGCGGGCCTGGTCGTCGGCGGTGGCGACGGTGATGCCGGCGATGCCCGACGCGGGGACAGTGATCGCGCGCTGCCCGGTGTGGCCTGATGCCGCCCTGCCGCCGGCGACGGTGACGGCGACCGTGAGGGGCTCGGCGGGGGCGGGCACCGCGGTGATGACGAACCCGGCGTCGCCGCCCTCGGCTATGGGGCTGCTGCTGTGGCCGATGCGGATCTCGGGCAGCGCCGCGTCGTCCGAGCTGCCCTGCTGCTGCTGCTGGGCGGCGGCGAGTTGCTTCGCGGCGGCGAGGATCTTGTTCCACCGGTTTCGAGGCTCGCCGGGCTCGACGGCGGCGGTGTGGGCCTCGAGCTCGGCGACGGTGAACCCGCCCGGCTCGCCCCGTATCGTCTTTTGGGCTTTCTGCCAGTTGGCGAGCGCGCCCTGGTTGCCGGTGACGTCGCGGTGGCGGGCGATCATCGCGTCGATGAGCGCCTCGGCCTCAGAGGTGTCCACCGCCGGGGCCTGCTGTTGCTGTTGTTGGGCTGGGGGGTCGTCGTCGTCGTGGACGGCCGCCTTCTCGGCGGCGGGGGTTCCGAGCGTGTACCCCGAGCCTGCCTGGATCGTGAGCGTGACGGACCCGTTGGGCTCGTCGGCGCTGTCGTCGACCGTCGCGAGCCGCACCGTCGCTGTGCCTGTTGTGCCGATGGTGACGGTGCGCTGCCCGGCCTCGCCTGGGGCGAGCCAGTCGCCGTCCTGTGTGACGGTGACGGTGACCGCCAGCGGGGCTGTGGGCGCGGGGCTGGCGGCGACCATGAACTGCACGTCGGCGCCTTCTGTGCCGCCCGCGGACGCGACGACCGACACCTCCGGGACGGCCGCGATGGTGTCCTGGCCGCCGCTGCCCGCGGGGTCGTTGTCGGCGACCGGCTGGGAGGCGCCGCCGGGGCGGCCGATGCGGAACCCGCCGGGGCCGTACTGGGGGGCCAAGCTCAGGGTGACCGCCCCGTCGGGCTCGTCGGTGGCGTCGTCGACGGTCGGAACCGTGAACACCGCGCGTCCGGACGGGCCGATCACGACATGGCGCCAGCCCAGATGCCCCGGCGCGACCCAGTTGCCGTCCTGGGACACCTCCACCGTCGCGACCAGGGGCACGGCGGGCTTGGGGTCCGCGGTGAGCTCCCAGGCCAGGACGTCGCCCTCGGTTCCGGGGTCGGCCTCCGCGGTGATCACCGGCGACATCCCGTACAGCGAATTGCTCTCGCTGGGGGCCTGGCGGCCGTTGGACAGCGGCCCCCAGGTGCGCCCGTCGCGGTGCGCGCCGACCTCCACGTCCGATGTGTGGCCGAGCCACCGGTTCGCCCGCTTCGTGCAGTCGCTGGCGGTGCCGGTCCACGGCCAGTTGTTGTCGCCGCTGAACGCCTGGCCGTTTTCGTCGCGCTGGTCGGCCAGAAGGTCGTTGCGCCACCACAGCTCCGGGCTGCCCGAGCTTCCCGCGTTCATCGTGCAAAAGTCCGCGTAGTCATAGGCGACGACCTTGCCGTCGCCCCCGTCGTCCATCCAGTACACCGGCACGCCCAACCGCCACGCCGGCCCGTCGCGCATCCCCAGGTGGTCGCGGGCGTCCACGCTCTGGGTGGACCCGACCGCCTTGAAGCCCGACCCCAGCGCCTTCATGGCGTCCAGCGACCCGCCCGCGATCGCGTCGCGCACCCGCTGGTCGTAGACCGCGATGTCCGTCGCGGTGGCGTCGCCTCTGCTGCTGGTGCGGAACAGCAGCCGGAACGGCTGCCCTCCCCCAACCCCCGAAGGCCTCAGCGCCCAGTCCGCGGGCACCGTCCAGGTGCCGTCGGGGTTTTCCACCGGCTCGGTCACCCCGCCGCCCGCGGCGGCCACCTCGAACGTCTCCGACACCGCGTACAGGCGGCGGGAGTGCGTGTTGGGCTGGTTGACGGCGTTGGGATGGGCGACCCGCAGCGGCCCATGGGCCGAGCCCGACACCACCTCCGCCGACGCCATCTGCGGGCGCGCCGAGCCCAGCTCGTGGCCCGCCCGGGCGGTGCAGTCATGGCCGGTGCCCGTCCATATCCCGTTGGCGATGAACGTCTCCTCGTCGACCAGCGCCACCGCCGCCCCCGACTCGTCGCGCGCCGCGCGGCTGTCCCACGACCCGTCGCAGAAATCCGCGCTGCCGTCGGCGGCCTTCGCGCCGCCGAGCCAGTAGACCGGCGCGCCCGGGCCGCCCAGCAGAGCGTTGTCGCGGGCGTCCACCGCCGCGGTGGAGCCGACGACGCGGAACCCCTCGGAGTGGCCGCGGATGGCCTGATGGCCCCCGGCCGCGGCGGCGGCCTGCACCAGGGCGTTGTAGTCGCCGATGTCAGCCGACGAGGCCGGATGCTTGGTGGAGGTGAGGAACAGCAGGCGGAACCGGTCCCCCACGCTGAGCCCCGACGGGACCAGCGCCCAATCGGCGGGCACCTCTGCGGGAGCGGGAGCGAGCCGCACCGTCGGCACCACCCCCCGCGGCCTCGAGATGTCCACCCGGTGATGCTCGTGCAGCCGATAATCGCCGCACGCCGGCGGATCAGCCGGCGGCGGACCCGACAAAGACGTGCCCACAATGCACGGATGGCCGCTGAACAGCCACGCCGGCCGATCCGACGCCGCCACCCCCACATGCACAAACCGGATATCGGCGAGGCTGGTGACCCCGGTGTCCACCGCGGTCAACAACCCGCCCGTCTCGGTGCGATACGCGCCGAAATCCACATCCGGCGACGCCAAACCGCCGCGGGTCAACACCCGCACATTCAAATCGAACCGAACCGGACGCGACAGCACCACCCAGATGTTCCCCGCCGGGCCGCCCCGCCGCTCGAACAGCACCTCGGCCTGATCGTCGTCGCGGACCACCACCTCCAACTCCCGGCGCGCCGACACCGCCTCCGCCCCCAACGCGGCGCCGGATACCTCCAGATCCGCGACCCACGTCCAGTCGTCCTCCACGATGTTGTTGTCGATCATCGGCACCGAGATCTTCGCCGACGTCTCCCCCGCCTTCACCACCGCGGTGTGGCGGGCCTCGTAGATGTCGCCGCCGGGGCCCAGCGTCGGCGCCCACAGCCCCGCCGCCGCCTCAGGCTCCAGGGTGACAGCCACCCGGAAATCGGCCTTCGCCGCCGGCGACACCGAGATCGGCAGAACCAGCTCCGACGACTCCAGCCACGCGGTGCGGCGGCCGCCCTCCAGGCTGTCGTAGTCCCAGCCCGCCTGCACCGCGTCGCCGGCGGGGCCGTCGCCGTCGGAGGCCGCGATGGTGAGGGTGTGCGACAAGGCGTCGGGGTCGAGGTCGACACCGTCGACGCCGGGGTCGATCAGGGTCAAAACGGCGGTCTCGGCGCCTTCGGGCTCGGCGTCGTCGGACACGGTCACCGCGATGGGCGCCGACGTCGCTCCCGCGGGCACCTGCACCCGCCCCTTGGCGACCAGGCCGCGGGCGGACGGGGCCCAGTAGTCGCCGAACGGCTCCGCTGTGCCCGACAGGGCGAACTCCAACGCGAACGCCTGCGGCGCCGACCCCGACAGCGACACCGTCACCTGCGCGGTGGCGCCCTCTGTTGCGGGGGTGGCGGGCTCGGCGAAGCCCGCGATGGAGACGTCGTCGTCTTCGATCGTGTAGGTGGCGGTGTCCTTGCCCGCCGCGGCCGGCAGTTTCCCCGCCGCGGTGTTCCAGATGCGCGCGGTGGCGGTCT